>JBKJQY010000099.1:0-12993 GCA_046593725.1 Candidatus Limnocylindrales bacterium | reverse complement strand
TTCGGCGGGCCGAGCTGGATGAGCGTGTTCTCCATGAGCGCGTCCGTCGGACAGGCCTGGACGCAGGCACCGCAGCTGACGCACTCGGACTCCATGAACGGCTGGTCCTGGCCGGCCGACACGCGCGAGTCGAAGCCGCGACCGGCGATCGTCAGCGCGAAGGTGCCCTGGACCTCATCGCACGCCCGGACACAGCGTGAACACACGATGCACTTGGCCGGATCGAACGCGAAGTACGGGTTGCTGATGTCCTTGGCCGCGTCCTGATGGTTCAGCCCACTAAAGCCGTAGCGGACCTCCGCCGTGCCGACGGTGTCGGCCATGGTGTGGATCTCGCAGGCGCCGCTGAAGTTGCCGGTGCCGCAGTCGGCCGGATGGTCGCTGAGGTACAGCTCCATGACCCCGTTGCGGAGCCGCTCCACCTTCGGCGTCTGGGTCTTGACCGACATGCCATCGCTGCACGGCGTCGTGCAGGAGGCGGGCGTGCCGCGCCGGCCGTCCACCTCGACCAAACAGAGGCGACACGAACCGAACGCACCGAGCGTATCGGTGGCGCACAGCTTGGGGATATCGATGCCGGCGGTCGCCGCCGCGCGCATGATCGAGGTGCCCTCGGGGACCGTGACCTCGTGGCCGTCCACCTGCACCGTCACCGTGGCGGGGCCCGGCTTTGCCGGAGTGCCGAAGTCGTGCTCCCGGATGAGCGTCATGCCTGGCCTCCTGTCGCCGGCGCGGCGACATCGCGTTCGAAATCCTCGCCGAAGTGTCGCACAGCGCTCCGAACGGGCATCGGCGTGAGGCCGCCCATGGCGCATAGGGAGCTGTCCGTCATGACCTCGCACAGGTCTTCCAGCAGGGTCAGGTTCGCGTAGCGGTCTTCATTTCGGATGATCCGGTCGATGACCTCCACGCCGCGCACCGAGCCCACCCGGCAGGGCGTGCACTTGCCGCACGACTCCTCGGCACAGAACTCCATCGCAAACCTGGCCTGCTTCGCCATGTCCACCGTGTCATCGAACACGACGATCCCGCCGTGGCCGATCATCGCGCCGGCTTCCGCGAATGCCTCGTAGTCCATCGGCAGGTCGAACTGGGTCGTCGGCAGATATGCGCCGAGCGGTCCGCCCACCTGGACGGCACGGATCGGGCGACCGGTCCGCGTGCCGCCGCCGAAGTCCTCGACGAGCATGCCCAGCGTGACGCCGAACGCCAGCTCCACGATCCCGCCGTGGGCGATGTTGCCGCCGAGCTGGAAGACCTGGGTCCCGCGCGACCGGCCCAGACCGAGCGCCTGGTACGCCTCGGCGCCGTTGACAACGATGTCCGGGACGGACGCCAGCGACAGGACGTTGTTGACGACGGTCGGCTTGCCGAACAGGCCCTCGATGGCGGGGAGCGGCGGCTTCGGGCGGATCTGGCCGCGTTTGCCCTCCAGACTTTCGAGCATGGAAGTCTCTTCGCCGCAGATGTAGGCGCCAGCGCCGACGCGGACCTGCAGGTCGAAGCGCAGGTCCGTGCCCAGGATCCCTGCGCCCAGCCAGCCGTCGCGCTCCGCAGCGAGGATCGCGGCCCGCATCGTCTCGACGGCCGCCGGGTATTCGGACCGGATGTAGATGAAGCCCTCCGAGGCACCGACGGCGTGGGCGGCGATGACCATCCCCTCGATGAGCAGGAAGGGATCGCCCTCCATGAGCATCCGGTCCGCGTAGGTGCCCGAGTCGCCCTCGTCGGCGTTGCAGCAGATGAACTTGAGCTCGCCCGGCGTGTCCAGGACGGTCTGCCACTTGATCCCGGTCGGGAAGCCCGCGCCGCCCCGTCCGCGTAGGCCCGACGCGGTGACCTGCGCGACGAGGTCCTTCGGGGCCATGGCGAGAGATCGCTCGAGAGCGACGAGCCCGCCGTTGGCGCGGTGATCCGCGATGGACAGCGGGTCGATGACGCCGACGCGCCCGAACATCCGACGCTCCTGGCGAGCGAGCCACGGGATCTCGTCGGTTGGTCCGTGACGGAGCGGGTGGTCGCCACCGGCTAGAAGGCCGGCGTCGAGCAGTCCCGGGATGTCGTCCGGAGCGACGGGTCCGTAGGCGATCCGACCGGCGGCGGTCTCGACCTCGACCAGCGGCTCCAGCCAGAGCAGGCCTCGCGAGCCGGTCCGCACGATCGTGACGTCCAGCGAGCGGTCGCGAGCGTGGATGGCGAGGGACGAGGCGACCCCATCGGCACCGACGGACCGGGCGGCCGTATCGCGTGGGATGAAGACCCGTGTCGTCACGGCGCGGTGGCCTCGGCGACCAGCCCGGCGAGTCGCTCGCCGTCCATCCGGCCGTGGACCTCGTGATCGATCATGACGGCCGGTCCGAGCGCACAGTCGCCCAGGCAGAACACCTCATCGAGCGTCAGGCGCCCGTCTGCGGTGGTCCCGCCGATCGGCACGCCGAATCGCTCGACCGCATCGGCGATGAGCGCATCGGCCCCGACGGACTGGCAGGCCTCGGCACGGCAGATGCGCAGTTCCACGGTGCCGCCGGGCGTCGTGCGGAAGTCGCGGTAGAACGTGACGACGCCGTGCACCTCGGCGCGCGAGAGGTTCAATCCCTCGGCGACGATGGGCACACTGCGGGCGTCCACGTACCCGAAGGTCTCGACCAGGTCGTGCAGGATCGGCAAGAGCGGACCGCGTTCATCGCGGTGGGCGGCCACGATCGCCAGGACACGGTCCTCGGACCACGACTCGGGCGTTCGGTGGGCGGCAGCGGACATCGGGATCCTCGCGATGATCTTGGGGGGCAAGGGTACTCACCTGTGGCCCGACCGTCACGCGACGTTCCCTCCCGTGGCCAGCGGTTCCCACCCAGTCCCGTCCCTTGTTGCGCGTGAAAGGACAAACGGGCGAGTCCTGGGCCTTTTCCGGGCCGCATCCGACGATTCGACCGACTACGGGCGCGCCGAAGAGGACCCCCACGCTCGGCCGACTCATCCGGCAGGTCCCGGCGGCACCATTGAGGGTCCGAATCCAGCGGTTTGTCCTTCTCGGAGCAACGACCGCCGGTCCCCGAGGCCACGGGCGCGATCCGCCGGGCACGAGCGCCGGACCTTACGCCTGCGCGCGTCCGCGCCGGCTGCGCACCTCGACAAGCCGGCCCTCGAGGAACGTCCGCTCCGAGCGGTTGGTGGTCAGCTCCAGCGCCCGACCGTACGCCATCTCCGCCTCGGACCAGCGTTCGAGGCGCCGGAGCAGGTCCCCCCGCGCCGCGTGCAGGTATGGATAACCCTCCAGCTCCCCGGACGCCGCGATGCCGTCCATCATCGCCAGGCCGAAGGCCGGGCCATCGGACATCGCGACGGCGACCGCCAGGTTCAACTCCACGACCGGCGTCGGGGTCATCCGCGCCAGCGTTCGATAGAGGTCGGCGATCTGCGTCCAGTCCGTCTCGGCGGGCGTGGCGGCCTCGTCGTGGACTGCGGCGACGGCCGCCTGGACCTGATACCGGCCGGGACGGCTCATCGCGAGCGCACGCTGGACGAGATCCTCCCCCTCCACGATCCGGTCGCGGTCCCAGCGCGTCCGATCCTGCGCCTCGAGCAGGATCAGCTCCCCGTCGTCCCCGGTACGTGCCTCGCGACGCGCGTCGGTCAGCAACATAAGCGCCAGCAGGCCGAGCGCCTCGGGCTCGTCGGGCAGCAGCGACACGACGATCCGTGTCAGTCGGATGGCCTCGGCGCTGAGTTCGCGCCGGACGAGCGCATCGCCGGACGACGCCGTGTAGCCCTCGTTGAAGACCAGGTACAGGACCTGGAGGACACCGTCGAGCCGCTCCGGCAGGAGATTCGTGGGCGGCACGCGATACGGGATGCCCGCGTCGCGGATCTTCTTCTTGGCCCGCACGAGTCGCTGGGCAAGGGTGGCTTCCGGGACGAGGAAGGCGCGCGCGATCTCGGGTGTCGTCAGGCCACCGAGCGTTCGCAGCGTGAGCGCCACGCGGGCGTCCATCGCCAGCGCCGGATGGCAGCATGTGAAGATGAGCCGTAGTCGATCGTCGGCGATGTGCATCGGATCCTCCGACTCGCCCGGGTCGATCGCAGCGAGCGTTGCGACGAGCTCCGTCTCCCGGGCGATCTCGGCCGTCTTCTCAACGAGGCGCCGTCGTCGGCGCAACCGATCGATCGCGCGATTCCGCGCGGTCGTCGTGATCCAGGCACCGGGATTCGCGGGGATTCCGCGCTCCGGCCAGGTCTCCAGTGCGGCGATGAACGCCTCCTGGACAGCCTCCTCGGCAAGGTCGAAGTCACCGAGGACCCGGATCAGGGTCGCGACCGCTCGGCCCTGTTCCTCGCGGAACAGGCGGTCGATGACCTCGTGGGTGGCGGTCAGTTCGCCCCGACGCCGACGCCGGCCGTAGCCGCTTCGGCCGCCCCGACGCCGTAGTCCCAGATCGGTCGGACCTCGATAGAGCCATGGGTCGCGCCTGGGATCATCGCCGCGTAGGCGATGGCCTCGTCGAGATCGGCCGCCTCCACGAGGTAGAAGCCGCCCAGTTGTTCCTTGGTCTCGGCGAACGGCCCATCGGTCGTCACCGTCCGCCCCTCCACGACCCGGACCGTCGTCGCGGACGCGGTCGGCATCAATGCCTCGCCGGCGAGCATCGCGCCGCGTCCGCGGACGTGGGCCGTGAAAGCGTTGTAGCCGTCCAGCTCCGACGACATCAGGTCCTCGGGGACCGCCTCGGTCGGTTCGGCGCCGTAGATCAACAGGATGTATTGCATGGCTTCGCCTCCATCGTCCGGCCACGGACTCGTGCGGCCGCTACCCTCCCGACGAACGGGCGGGCGTCGAATCGACAGCCATCATCGGCCCGCCCGCGCTACCTGTCGAGGGTATCGTGTCGCTGTGGCGAAGGAACAGGAGATCCTGCTCATCGGCGGTCGCGAGGTGACCGTCACGAATCCGTCCAAGGTGTATTTCCCGGACGCCGGCTACACCAAGGGCGACGTAGTCCGCTACTACGCCGCAGTCGCCGAAGCCGCCCTGACCGGCATCAAGAGCCGACCGATGGCGCTGAAACGCTTCGTGGACGGCATCTCGAAGGAGCCGTTCTTCCAGAAGCGGGCGCCGAACAACACGCCCGACTGGCTGCACACCGCGGAACTGACGTTTCCCAGCGGTCGGACCGCGGACGAGATCGTCGTCGAGGACGCCGCAGGCCTGGCCTGGATCAACAACCTGGGCTGCATCGACCTCAACCCCCATCCAGTCCGCGCCGACGACCTGGACCATCCGGATGAGTTGCGCGTGGACCTGGATCCCGTGCCGGGTGTGGAGTGGGCGCAGATCCGTGATGTCGCGATGGTCTGCCGCGAGGCGCTCACGGCTGTGGGCCTGGTGGGCTGGCCGAAGACGTCCGGGTCGCGCGGGATCCACATCAACGTTCGTATCGAGCGACGCTGGACGTTCCCGGAGGTCCGCCGGGCGGCACTCGCCCTTGCCCGGGACGTGGAGCGGCGTGCCCCGGATCTCGCCACCAGCAAGTGGTGGAAGGAGGAACGGCACGGCGTCTTCCTGGATTACAACCAGAACGCCAAGGACCGAACGGTCGCCTCGGCGTACTCCATCCGGCCGCTCCCGGATGCGCGGGTCTCCACGCCGCTGACCTGGGACGAGGTCCCGGCCGTCGAGGCTGAGGCGTTCACGATCCAGACGGTGCCCACCCGGTTCGCGGCGATCGGCGACCCCGGCGCAGGCATCGACGGCGCGGTGGGCTCGCTCGACGCGCTGCTTGAGCTAGCGAAGCGCCATGAGGCCGAAGGCGAGGGCGACGCACCCTGGCCACCGAACTACGCCAAGCAGGCCGGCGAACCGCCGCGCGTCCAGCCCTCGAAGGCCCGGCGGCCGAGGTCCGAATACGAACCCGGTCGCGGGGAGGGTGGCGGACCCCCGCCGGAGGTTGCCGCCGCGCGGGCGGCTTCCGTGGCCGCCGGAGATCCGGACGCGGGCCTCCCCACCGAGTGGGAGGGATCGCGGCCCACGCCCACCGGCCGCCGCAAGACCAACATCCCGGTTGTGGAGATCTCGCGCGCGGCCTCGAAGGCGGAGGCGCTGGAGGGGCTCGAGCGTTGGAAGGCCCGCCACTCCAACGTCGTGCCGTTCCTTGAAGCGGCGGACATCCTCGTCGACGGCATGCGCGGCCGCTCGTCGGTCTGGTACCGCGTTCGGGTCAACCTCATCCACGTGCCGGAGGCTGACCGGCCCATCCAGGAGCCCCTCGAGTCCGACTTCGATCCATGGGCCGGGCAGGACATCGAGGCCTGGGGCGCAGCCACGAACCGGTCCCGGACGCCTACGAGCCGCAAGCCGAAGGCCGCCCCGGCAGACGAGCCGACCAAGGATGACGGATGACCGGGACGAGTTCCAGGCGAACGCCGGCTTGAGCGCACGCTGATCGAGTCGGACGCTCAGCGCTCGCGAAGCGCTGCGATGACACCGATCCTCGCGGATACCCGGCTCGCCACCATCACGGCTGCGGCCAGCCCGAGGATCACTGCGAGCGCTACGGCTCCGATCGCCTTGAATGGGACGACTGGCGCGTCGGCCGGCGGGTCGAAGACGCCAGCCAGGATGGCCAGCAATGTGATCCCGACGAGGACGCCCGTGACGAGCCCGGCGGTGAGACCCGCCACGCCGATGACACTGGCTTCAGCGCTGATGGCAGCGCGCATCTGTCCCGGTTCCGCCCCGATCGCCATGAACGTCGCCAGTTCCCGTCGACGCTCCGACAACCCACCGAGCAGGAACAGGGCGACACCAAGGCTCGCGATGAGGACGGCGAAGGTGACGTCGATCAGGACAAGAGCCTGCAGATCCACCGAGGTGACGCTGTTGGCCAGACGCGCTGTCGTGGAGCCGATATCGGTCACCGTCCAGGTCGCCCCGAGCCGTTCGCGGATGGCCGAGGTGGAGCTGCCGTCGCTCTGCGCCAGGACGGAGCTGATCCATGCATCACCGGTCTGCTCCGCCACGTAGGCGAGATTCGCCACGAGGAAGGCGTCCTTCGGTGCGGTCGGGAATTCGAGCGCGATGCCGACCATGCGGAAGTCCACCTCACGCAGCTGGCCATGCGCGTCCGGGACGCGGATCCGCAGGCGGTCGCCCGGGACGACGCTGTAGTCCTTGGCGGTCTCGGCCGACACCAGGATCGCATCGGGCTGCGCGGCGAGGGCTGCCATCGCCGCCTGAGCGGTCGTTCCCTGGAAGAACGCGTCCGCCAGCGGGGTGGTGGCCGGCAGGGTGTTCGGATCGATCGCCAGGAGGTCCTGCGCCTCGGAACCCACGTAGACGACCCGATCCGAGAACGGCGTCGCCGAGCCCACGCCAGGACCGGTGACGACCGTCAGGGCGCTCGCGTCGATCGGCGTCGTCGATGTCGCCTGCAGGTCCGCCCCCAGGGTCAGCGCCGCATCCACGTGCTGCTGCTGCTGATACGTCGCATCGAAGATCAGGATGCTCGCGGCGAATGAAAAGGAGAGGGCGAGCAGCACGATGGCGCGGGATGCCGCGCCGGCGCGCGCGGCAAACGTACGACCGGCAAGCTCGCCGCCGGGGCCAAAGGGACGCCGAAGGATGCCCGCGAGGCGCTCGCTCCTCGTCGTCATGAAGCCGGCCAGCCGGAGGAGGCCGAGCGTTCCACCGATCCATAGCAGGAACGGCGCAACGAACGAGGTCAGAGCCAGACTGACGGTGGGGTTGCCCTCCGCGTTCAGCACCGGGTGGACCCCGGAGCCACCGACCAGCACGTAGATGATGCCTGCGCTGACCAGCGCGACGACATCCAGGTAGAGCCGCTGCCACAGCGGCCGGCGCTCGCGTTGCAGTTCGCGACGTCCGGCCGCGACCTCGTCGCGAAGTTGCTGGCGGATCGGGAAGGCGGCCGCCAGCGTGGCGAGGAGTGTCGTCACGACGATCGATGCCAACAACGCCGTCGCGATCGCGCCGGCTGGGTTGGTCGCGGCCAGTTCCGAGCCAAAGACGGCCACCGACAGGCACAGTCCGGCGACGGCCCCGACGAGCGAACCAAGCACAGCAGTCATCGCCGTCGCACCCAGGAAGAGAGCCATCATGGCGCGGGATGACGCTCCCCGGGCCCGCAACAGGGCCGCGTGCCGACGTGTGGCGTCAGAACCCGATTCGGCCGCGAACCGGGACAGGACCAGGGCCAGGGCGACGCCGGGCAGGGCCAGAAAGATGAACAGCACCTGACCCCAGGCGAGATCCTTGGCGACCGGCTCGAGCGTCGCGCTCGCATCGTCGATCACGGTCAGCGTGCCGCCGGCCTGCCGCTCGATCCGTCGACGGACCCCGTCCAACCAGCTCTGGGCGGCTGTCGGATCGCCGGGAAGCTGGGCGTGATCGTAGCGAATCTGGATCTCCTGACGGACGGCTGACTCCGGCGCCACGACCACCGCGGAGCCGCCGGTCGGGGCATTGCCACTCGTTGCCGGATCAGTCGCGCTCGCCCCCGCGGGGACTTTGGCCGCGATCGCCTGCGCCGTCGCGATGTCCGTCACGGCGACGTTGGTCGGGGCGTTGGCGCCGATCGCACGATGAGCCGCGTCGGTCGGCCCGAGCAGCAGGTCCGCGCCGGTGATGTCCACGATGCCCGAGACCGGCAGGTCGACGGTCGCGCCTCCCGGCAGACGAAAGGTCAACGTATCGCCAGGGGTCGCCCCCAGGTTGGTAGCGAGGTCGCGACTGATGGTCACGCTCCCTGGTGTCGTCGTGCTCTGAGCCACGTTGAACAGGCCCGTCGTTGGGGCGTATGTGGGATCGACGCCCACCACGACGCCGATGCTCGTCTGGGTGGCGGCGCCCGCCTTGGTGAGCGACGCGCTGTCGAAGTGGACCAGCTCGAACGGCAGGACTCCCGTGACGGCGGGATCGGCCGAGATCAGCGCGGTCGATCCGACGCTGTCGCCCCCGGGAGCCACGATCGCCTGCGCGTCGATCGGAAGGGTCGCGAGTGCCCGGCGCGTCACGGTGGCACCGGACGCCGTGCCGAACAAGACGACGGACACCAGCAGTGCCGCCGCGATGGTCACGCCGAGCGCTGAGGTCACCGTCCGCCTGGGCTCCCGGACGACGAGCCGGACCGCGTGCCTTAGCAGGATCATCAAGCGGCTCCTTCGGAGAGGCGACCGTCGAGGATCGCGATGCGGCGATCGGCACGGGCGGCGCTGGCCGCGTCGTGGGTGACCAGGACCAGACTCGCGCCACGCTCTCGACACGCTCGCTCGAGCAAGTCGATCACGCGACCGGCGGTGTCGTCGTCGAGGCTGCCGGCGGGTTCATCGGCCAGGACGAGGCCAGGGCTCGTGATGAGGGCCCGGGCGACCCCCACGCGCTGTCGCTCTCCACCGGACAGTTCGTCGATCCGGGCGTCGATCGCGTGGGCGAGCCCCACTTCTGCGAGGCTCTCCTGACTGCGGGCGCGCCGGGACGCCGGCTCGATCCCGGCAAGAGTCAATGGCAGTGCCACGTTCTCGCCGACATCGAGGGCGGCGATCAGGCCGAACGACTGGAAGACGATCCCGATGTGCGAGCGTCGGAGTCGGGCGCGCTCAAGCGCAGTCAACCGGGCGAGGTCGTGCCCAAGCACGGTCACCGTGCCCTCGTCGGGACGATCGATCCCGGACAGGAGTCCCAGAAGGGTCGTCTTGCCCGAACCCGAAGGACCCTCGATCGCCACGAACTCGCCGGCGCGGATGACGAGGTCGATCGCATCGAGCGCGGTCACCGGTGTGAGCCCTCGAGAGCTGAACCGACGGGTGGCAGCGATGCAGCGGACCGTGTCGGTCATGAGAGCCTTCGATCCGAGTCGATCCGACCATCGCGCAGGACGACGATGCGGTCGGCCCGATCGGCGACGGTCGGATCGTGGGTGACGAGGACGATGGTCGTGCCCGTCGATCGATGGACCGTCGTGAGAGCGCCCAGGACGGTCTCGGCCGTGAGGCTGTCGAGTTCTCCGGTGATCTCGTCGGCCAGCAGGATCGGCGGATCGGCGGCCAGCACGCAGGCCAGCGCCGCACGCTGCTGCTCACCGCCGGACAGCTGATCCGGGCGATGATCGGCGCGGTCGGCAAGTCCCAGGAGCGCGAGGCGCGCCCCGATCTCGAGGCGTCGCATGGGCCGACCGGCGAGGGAGGCGGCGAGCTGGACGTTCTCAAGCAATGACAGCATCGGGACCAGGTTCTGGCTCTGATAGACGATCCCGATCCGACGGCCACGAAGCCGGCTCCGTTCGGATTCATCGGCACGTGCAAGGTCGATCCCCGCCACGATCACTCGACCCGCCGTCGGGCGATCGGACCCAGCCAGGAGGTTGAGCAGGGTGCTCTTTCCTGAGCCAGACCGACCCATGATCGCGACGAACTCGCCTGGTGCGATGGTCAGGTCGATCCCGCGCAGGGCCACGGTCTCGACGTCCGCTTCGCGGTAGATCCGGAACACATCGTCGAGTCGGATCATCGCGTCGGATCCATCCATCGCGTGACCCGCTGGGCGTCGCCCGCCGGTCACGGTGAGGCCGCCGGCCATCAGGTCCACGTGAAGCTCCCGATCATCTGTCGGAAGGCGTCCACGTTGTCGACACCGTCCGGCGTGGACAGGCTGATCACGGCGAGTCCCTGTAGACCAGGAACGTAATACCGATCGACAGTCGACGGCACACGCTTGCCCGTGACGGGATCGGGTGGAGCCGGTAGGTGGTAGGTCACGTGGATCAGGACCGCAGACCCCACCTTGACCGTGTCCTGCTTGATCAGCCTGAACCCAGCCTGGGCCTTGAGCGCGGGAATGTCAGTCGCGCTGACCCACGTCGCGATATCAGCTGGTGCCGGCACGATAGCGACCATCTCGCTGCTGTCCTTGTCGCGGATCGTGACACCGTCGCTCGCCTGGACGACCTGCCAGCCCTCGACGTACTGGATGGAGAACGCCTGGGTCGTGTCTAGATACGTCAGGAAGACCGCGTTGTCGGGGACGTCCCCCGCCGCGGTCCCGGTCCCGCTATCCGGCTCGGCTGTGGCCGGCGCGGACGGCGTCGCCACGGCGACCGGTGACGCGGTCGGCGGGAGCGCCGATGTCGTCGGGGTTGTGCCGGTCGCAACGGGGAGCACGGTATGCGCCGCCGTGGCCGATGACCCGCCGGTGGAGGTTCCATTGCACGCGCCGACCGCGATGATCGAGATCCCAAGGAGGACCGCGCTGGATAGGCCTGACCGGATCGGTCGGAGGTTCGTCATGCTTCATGCCTCGATGTCCTTGGAGCCGGCAGATCCCGGGTCCGTCAGACACGGTTTTAGGCGGGGAAGCTGAGCCTCACCTGAATCTCGGGAGTCGCAGACTGAAGGTCGCGCCAGAGCCGGGGATCGAGGCGACATCGATCGTCCCGCCATTCCGACGGGCCAGTTCCGCGGCGATCGACAATCCCAGGCCAGAGCCCTGAGGAGACTCCGAATCCGAACGCACCCGGTAGAACGGCTCGAAGATCCGCTCGACGTCCGCAGCCGCGATCCCTGGGCCGTCGTCGGCGACCTCCACGATCGCCGTGGCATCGCGCCGATAGGTCCGAACCCGGACCCGCGGCGCTGCAGACGCATAGCGAAGGGCGTTATCCACGAGGTTCTCGACGACCCGTGTCAATTCGCGGTCGTCCGCATCCACCAGAAGGTCCGGCGCCAGCGTCATTGCGATGCTGTCAGAGGGGATGTCGTGCGCCGATCGGACGGTCGCCACGGCCTCCGCGGCCAGGACGGACAGGTCCACGACGCCACTTGATCCATCGATGCGACCACGCTCGCTCCGGGCGAGCAACAACAGGTCGTTCGTGAGGCCCGTCAGCCGATCCGTCGCCCCCGCGATGGTCTCGAGTGCCGCACTCGACGGCGTGGTCCCGGCAATGGCAGAGTCTGCCGTGGCCCGGATGGCTGCCAACGGGTTGCGCATCTCGTGCGAGGCATCCGCCACGAACCGGCGCTGTCGGTCGTGGGCCTCGCGAATGGGACGCAAGGTCCGGCCGGCGAGGTAGAACGCGGCCCCGGCGACCACGACGAACGCGACGCCATCGGCTACGACGATCGCGAGGAGGATCCGCTGGATGGTTCTGTCGTAGGCAACACGCGCCGCCTCTTCGTTTGACACCTCAGGCGAGATATCGAAGGCCGGCTGCAGCGCGACCGCCAGTACCACCACGAACGCGGCGCTGAAGACGATGAGCACGATGATGAACAGCGCGGTGTAGCGCAGTGCCAGGCGACGGCGGGCCTGCTGGAACATCAGGCTGCCGGACCGCCGACGGCGCGAAGGCGATAGCCGGCGCCTCGAACGGTCTCGATCATGCCGTCGCGCCGGCCTTCGTCGATCTTGCGACGCAGGCTCCGGATGTAGACCTCCAGGATGTTCGACTCGGCGGAGAAGTCCGCGTCCCATACCGCTTCGATCAGGCGCTCCTGCGCGAAGATCTGGCCGGGATGCCTGGCAAGGACCTCCAGCAGCGCGAACTCTCGGGCGGTCAACCGCACCGGTCGCCCGGCCCGCCGGACCTCGAATGTGGCCGGATCCAGCTCAAGGTCGCCGACGCGGACGATCGGTGGCCGGTCGGAAGAGCCCCGACGGAGCAAGGCACGCACCCGGGCGAGCAACTCGACGGCCGCGAAGGGCTTGGCGAGATAGTCATCCGCTCCGGCGTCCAGACCACTGACACGATCCTCGACCTCATCGCGTGACGTCAGCATCAGCACGGGACACCCGACGCCGGAGGCGCGGAGACGGGCGCAGACCGCGAACCCGTCGAGCCCCGGCAGGACGACATCCAGCACGACGAGGTCGTAGGGATAGGTCGCCACCCACGTCAGCGCCTCAGGCCCGGTCGTCGCGACATCCACGCCATGGCCGGCTCCGATCAGGATCTCGCGTACTGCCTTCGCGATGTCCGGCTCATC
>JBKJQY010000142.1:0-5339 GCA_046593725.1 Candidatus Limnocylindrales bacterium | reverse complement strand
ACGAGGCCTACTTCGCGGGGAAGGCCTTCACCAGGTACTGCACGATCTGCGCGAACTCCGCCTCGGTCGCGTCGGCGCCATTGCCGGCCATCTGATCAACGGTGGCTGTCCAGCCGGCCGCGTCCATCTGCTGATCGACCACCATCTCCGGGGCGTGGCAGGCGGAACAGACGCGAATCACCAACTCCCGGCCTTCACCCTGCGGCAGCGTCGGATGCTCGTCCTTCGCTGGCGCCTGCGCACCTCCACCGGCCGCGAGGCTGGTGGTGAACGCGAGCGCGACGACAAGCGCGGCGATGGCGCGTGATGCGGTGCGGTGCGGCGGCGGCATGCCCGGCATTATCACCCGCGGCTATTTCTTCGGCAACGCGAACGCGACGATCTCGTCGTTGGTCACCTCGGAACCGGTGAGTCCACCACCGGTGCTCACCACGGTCACGAACTGACGGCCATCCGCTCCCATGTAGGTAATCGGCGTCGTCTCGATCGACGAGGGCATCCTGATCTCCCAGAGCTTCTCGCCGGTCGCCGTGGCAAAAGCACGGAACCGGAAGTCGTCGGAGCCACCGACGAACGTCAGCCCGCTGGCTGTGAGCACGACCCCGCCGGAGCTCGGGCGTCCCGTGTCCTGCATGCCGGGAGGCAGCATGTCGGAGACGCCGAGCGTCTTCCGATACGCGATGTCGCCGCTGTCCATGTTCACGGCAACCAGTTCGCCCCACGGCGTCGGCCCGCAGAGCAGCTTGCGTTCGGGATCGCCGAACCGGCGCGTGCCTGCCAGGGGACCGGAATTCACCCAACTGCCGTCGGGACGCAGGATCAGGCGCATCGGCTGGAACATGTTGCTGGTGTTCGAGACGAACAGGTGCAGCTTCGGGTCATAAGACGCGCCCCAGAAGTTGATGCCGCCAGCCGGCCCTGGCGGCGAGATGCTGTACTGGTTGACGGCGATGGGCATGAAGGGGCCACCGAGCTTCATGTTGTTGTCGTCCACCAGGTGCTCGCAGTACGACTGATGCTGCGGCTCGCCCTTGTAGAGGTTGTCGCGCGACACCGTGTTCTGCGTCAGCGGCTCGGGCTTCACCGGGAACGGCTGCGTCGGCGACGCCTCCTCCTTGGGCACGTCGCTCTTCGGAACCGGTCGCTCCTCGATCGGGAAGATCGGCTTGCCGGTCACCCGGTTCAGCGTAAACATCAGGCCGGTCTTGTTGACGATCACGAGCGCCGGCACGGTCTGTCCGTCGCGCACCAGGTCGATCAGCAGCGGTGCCGACTGCGTGTCGTAGTCCCAGATGTCGTGATGCACCAACTGGAAGTGCCAGAGGTAGCGGCCGGTGTTGGCGTCGACGGCCACGACCGACGAGGAGAAGAGGTTGTCGCCCGGACGATCGACGCCGACACGGTCGTTGTTCGGCGCGCCGATCGGCATGTAGAGGATGCCGCGCTCCACATCGAGCGACGTGTAGCCCCACACGTTGACGCCCGACCGCTTCAGGGCGCTGTTCTCGCGCCAGGTCTCGTAGCCCAGCTCACCTTGGCGCGGCACGGTGTGAAACGTCCACACGAGCCGACCGTTACGTGCGTCCCACGCGCGCGTATCGCCCGCAGGTCCGGTACCGGCGTTCGAACCGCCCGCGCCTTCACCAGTACCGGCGCCGATGATGATGAGGTTCCTGTAGATCGTGGGAGATGACAGCAGCGAGTACGCCACGTTCATCCCGGTCTGCATCACCTCCGGTGTCTTGAGGTTGACGATGCCCTCGTCGCCGAAACGGCTGTTCAGGGTGCCGTCCGACGCCTTGACGGAGTACAGGCCGCCAGCGAGGCCGCCGAAGATGATGGAGGCCGGCACACCGTCAGCGCCGGGCCAGTAGGCGATGCCTCGCTTGGACGGCAGGTCGTTGTTCGGAAGCGTGAACGTCCACTTTGGGACGCCGGTGGTGGCATCCAGCGCATGGACTGCGCCGTAGGGCGAAGCGAGGTACATCGTGGTGCCGACCACCAGCGGAATGGCTTCGTCTTCGCGCGAGCGCCCGGTGTAACCAGCCGGCTTCAGGTGGAAACTCCACGCCTGCTGCAACTCGGTGACGTTGCGCGCCGTAATCTGCTCGAGCGGACTGTAGCGGTTCGCCGTCTCGTCGTAGTTGGTGTTCCGCCAGTCGGTGGCGGGGTTCGGTCCGGCCGCCCTTCCGGCGACGACGCAGAGGGTCGTGACGACCAGAGCCAGTGCCAGCCTCGAAACGTGTCGCGTCATCGTCCTGCTCCCCATCTCAATCCGCGTGTGCGGTCGCGAGTGTGCGACGCATCATAGTCGAACTGTTGGGAGGGCTGGGAAGCGCGCGAGCCACGCGGTCCTCAGCCGCATCAGCGGCGACCGTCAGGCATCGACTTCGAGATCCCGCACCGCTCTGGCCTGGCACGCGAGAATCACGCCCCGCGTCAGGTCGTCCGCGGTCAACGCGTCTTGAACCTCCATCGTCACGCGGCCAGAGACCACTCTCGTCTTGCACTGGCCGCAGATGCCCGACCGACACTCGAACGGGATGTCGACCCCCGCATCCTCGGCCGCCTCGAGCACGGTCTGTTCAGCCAGCAAGGCTGCCGTCAGGCCGGATCGGCTGAAGACAATGCTCGGTACGACTCCGTCTCCGATCGGTTCGTCCACGTCGGCTGGCCCTGACGCTGTCGCAGCCCCGGCGTCCACGACCGGGTGAGATACGAACAGCTCCTGATGGACGTCGCCGTCCGGGACGCCCATGTTCACGAGAATCTGGCGCATGGCCGTCATCATCGGAGGCGGGCCGCACAGGAGCACGCGGACCCCTGACAGGTCCGGTATGAACTCCTTGATGACGTCGTGGGTGATCTGCCCGCGCGCACCCTCCCACGGCGTGTCCGGGTCAGCGGACACCACCACGCGGACGCGGAGATTCGGATGCCGGGACTGCAGATACCCGAGTTCATCGTTGAACGCGATATCGCGAACCGCCCGCACGGAGAACAGCAGGGCGATCTCGCCGCGCCACCCACGGTCGGTCAGACTGCGGACGACGGAGATCATCGGGGTGACGCCGATGCCGCCAGCGACGAGGAGCACTCGGTCGGACTCGTGGCCGGCAAAGACGAATCGTCCGGCCGGGGCCGACACCTTCACACGCTGGCCTTCGCGCCACGTCTCATGCAGATGCTTCGAGCCGAAGCCGTTGGGCACGTGCTTGACCGAGATCTCGCAGTATCCGTTCCGCGTCGGCGCTGATGCGATGGTGTAGGACCGGTTGACGCGCTTCCCATCGATGGTCAGCGCCAGGTTCAGGTACTGGCCGGCCGTGTGGGTGAAGGGCAGCGCGCCCCCGTCGGGTGCGACCAGCCTGAAGGTCTTGACGTCGTGCGTTTCGTCGAAGATGCGCGCGACCATCAGTTCGCCGGACCAGAACGCGCGTGGCTTGGAGGCGGCGATGCGTCTGCCCGTTGTCTGCGCGGCTCGCGCTGCAGCGCGAAGTTCCAGGTAGTGGACCACTCCACGATAGGCCAGGAGCGCCCCGGCGGCAGCCGCAAACGCCACCGGCTGCCTGACGTCGGACTTCACGAGCAGGTAGTAGTGAATGACCGCACCGATGGCCACCAGGTAGGACAAGCGATGCAGGGCTTTCCACCGCCTCGGGCCCAACCAGGACACCATGGTGTCGGTCGACGTGAGCGTGAGCGGGAACATCAGGGCGAGCGACGTAGACCCGAACCACAGGTACCGACGCGTGACGATTTCGTTCCATGTGCTCACGACGCTCGCCTGCCGATCGAGCCAGAAGAAGAGGACGAAGTGCACGGTCAGGTAGAGCCACCCGAGGACGCCCAGGTTGCGACGCACAGCGATCAGAAGGGTCCAGCCAGAGAGTCGTCGCAGCGGCGTCACCGCCAGCGAGAGCATCAGCAGCACGAGGCCGACGAGACCGGTCGTGCGAATGGCGAAATTCACGTGGTTGACGCCGAGATGGCCGTAGTAGGCGTCCCAGGCCAGTAGCGCCGCCGGCACGAGACCACTTGTGGTGACCACACGTTTGGCGAAGGACGCGTCGATCAGCGGCTCAGAAGTTGACATCGAGATCCATGCCAGCGTAGATAGCCGCGACCTGGTCGGCGTAGCCATTGAAAGGCAGCGTCGGTCGACGCCCGGACTCGCCAATCCGCTGCTCGGTGGCCTGACTCCAGCGGGGGTGATCGTGGCGCGGGTTCACGTTGGCATAGAACCCGTACTCGTCTGCCGCCTGGAGATTCCAGGTGGACGGCGGCTGCATCGAAGTCAGCGTCACCTTGACGATCGACTTGATGCCCTTGAAGCCGTACTTCCAGGGCGTGACCAGCCGCACCGGGGCGCCGTCCTGTGGCGGGAGGTCCTGCCCGTAGATGCCGGTCGCGAGCAGAGTCAACGGATGCATCGCTTCGTCCAGCCGCAGTCCCTCCACGTAGGGCCAGGGGAGCACATCGGTCTGTTGGCCGGGCATCCGTGCCGCGTCGTGTAAGGTCTCGAAGGCCACGTACTTGGCGTCGGCGGTCGGTTCGACGGCCTCGAGCAGTTTCGACAGCGAGAAGCCGACCCAGGGGATGACCATCGACCACCCTTCCACGCAGCGCATGCGGTAGATCCGCTCTTCGGGCGAGCTCAGTCGTTTCAGTTCGTCGAGGTCGAACACTCTGGGTCTTCGAACGAGGCCTCCGACCGAGACCTGCCAGCCGGTGGTCTTGAAACCGGCGGCGGCGGCGGCGACCCCGTCCTTGTCAGTCGTGAACTCGTAGAAGTTGTTGTAGTTGAGGATCGAGGTGCGCGGCGTCATCGCCTCATCGACCCAGAATCCGTTCTGGTGCGGCGCGGTAATCACGCCCGCGATTTCGGGCATAGCGGACGTGTCCATCTCGACGCCATTCAGTCTGCGGTACAGGAGGCCCGTGCCCATGACGGCGGCGCTGAGCAGACCGGCCCGCATGAACGTCCGACGACTCATATACACGTCGTGCGGCGTGATGTCGCGGTCTGCGATCCTATCGGCCATCGCCTGTCTCCTGTCGCGGGCTGACCGTGGTCAGGCCCAGTACGACTCCTGCGGTCCAAATTCGCCTAACGGTGACTGAATACCAGAGACGGCCGGGAATATTCCCGATCGGGACTAGCCCCGCACGCCGCCCACATCGTCGTGCCCGACCCGCACGGTCGATGTCCCCGCATCGACGTGAGCCAGCCGGCGCGACTGCCAGTTCCGAATCCGCGCGGCGTCCACGGGCGCCAGTTCCACCGCCGCATCCGCCCAGCCGGCGATGAGCTGACGCTGCAGGTCGGCCTGGTCGGG
>JBKJQY010000051.1:0-4464 GCA_046593725.1 Candidatus Limnocylindrales bacterium | reverse complement strand
AGCGTTGCCAGCGCACGGAGGGCCGCGTCCCAGCCGAACTGACCCAGCGCGACGATGACCCGAAGCTCGCTCAACAGCCCGATCTCGCGGGCGAGGAACGGGGCGCACGCATCACGTTCGTCGTTGGTCGGCTTGTTCAGCGGCGGCGCACAACGGACGGCGGCTGCGATGTAGGTGGCGGTTAGGGTCAGGCCGTCGTCCGCGCGGCGCGAGGACGGTCGATCCGCCAGGCCTGCGCGGTGGAGCGCGCTCCACAGGAAATCGCCGGACTTGTCGCCGGTGAAGACTCGGCCGGTCCGATTGCCGCCGTGCGCCGCGGGCGCCAGGCCGATCAGGAGGATCCGCCCATCGGGGTCGCCGAACCCTGGCAACGGCCGTCCCCAATACGATTCATCTCGGAACCGCGCGACTTTCTCGTGGGCGACCCGCTCGCGCCACTGGACCAACCGCGGACAGCGTCGGCATTCGGTGATCTCGGCGGTCAGCGTGGCAAGTGCCTCGCGATCCGTCACGGCACGCTCCTACTTGAGCAGGAGCTTGTCGAGCCGCCGTGACGTGACGACGAGCCCGATGATCCCCATCACGCTCAGGTATGCCACGTGGACCAGCAGGATCGGCCCGACATCGCCGAGCGACAACGAACGGATCAGGGCGACGCCCTGGTACAGCGGCGTGATCTGGACGAACGCCTGGAGCACGGGCGGATACGCGGTGATCGGGTAGAACGTGGCACTGAACAGGAACATCGGCAGCACCACGATGTTGATGAGGTCGAAGTCCTGCCACGACCGCATGAACGATGTCGCCGCCATCCCCACGGCCCCGAAGGCGAAGCCGACAAGCAGCGCGGCGGGGAAGGCGAGGATGACCCACGGCGAGACGATCAGCCCCAGTGCCCCGATGACGACCATGAAGCCGATGGCGTACAGGCCGCCGCGGATCAGGGCCCAGCCCAGCTCACCCATGGCGATGTCGCCAGGCGACAGCGGCGTCGACAGGATCGACGCGAACGTCTTGTTGTAGTTCAACTTGAAGAAGAAGTTGAACGTGGCTTCCTGGATGGCGCCGTTCATCGCCGAGCTGGCGAGCAGCGCCGGGGCCACGAACTGCTGATACGTGATCACCTCGCCGTTCGGCATGACGATCGGCCCGACCAACGTCCCGATCCCGAACCCGATCCCCAACAGGTAGAACAACGGCTCGAAGAAGCCGCTGAAGATCACCAGCCAGCCATGCTTGTAGACGTACAGGTTCCGCTCGATGAGCTTGGCCGACCGGCGGCTCCCGAACATGAAGGTTGGTGTGATCCGCAGGGCCGTCATCCGCGCACCAGCCGGGCCCCGATCGTCCGGACGGCGAACCAGGTCCCGACGACGACGAACACCGACAGAAAGAGGACGTCCACGACGGCGGCCACGGGATCCGCCGAGATCGTCCCGAGCGACAGGCCTCGGGTCAGGTTCACACCGTGATACAGCGGCGTGAACCACGCCACGACCTGCATGACCTGCGGTAGCGACGAGACCGGGAAGAACGTGCCGGAGAACAGGAACAGCGGCGTGATGATGAAGCGGAAGAGGGCGTTGAACTTGATGGGGGTCTTCTGGGTCGCCGAGAACGCCGCGATCGGGGCCGCGAACGCCATCCCGGTCAGGACCGCGGCCGGGATGGCGAGGACGATCAGCGCCGAGGTGGCCGCGCCGAAGGCCACGATGACCGCGGTGAAGACAGTCGCGATGAGGGTCAGACGCATGGCGATAAACGTCAGGTTGCCGAACGTGATGTCGCGGGGCGAGATCGGCGAGGCATACATCGCGTGGTAGATCCGGCTCCACAGCAAGCCGCTCATGACCGGGAACGTCGCCTCGAACGAGGCCGATTGCATGGCCGATGCCGCCAGCAGGCCAGGCGCCAGGAACGCCAGGTAGCTGATCCCGTCCAGGGTCGTCGTGCTGGAACCCGTGCCGCTGTCCACGTACGACCCGAGCCCGAGGCCCATCGCCGTCAGGAACAGCACGGGCGTCACGAACGACGTGAAAATAGTGGACCGGAACGTGCGCCGGTACGTCATCAGCCGATGCTCGAACACGCGCGCGAGCCCGGAACCAGGCGCTTGCCGGACGATCGCGGTCATCGCGGGCACCGGGCTATTCGACGAGCGACCGGCCGGTCAGGCGCAGGAAGACATCTTCCAGCGACGACCGACGGACCAGCACGGTCTCGGGTTTGAGGCCCATCGCGTGGACGGCGACCGCGGCGGCCTCGCCGTCGTCCGCGTACAGCAGGATCCGGTCAGGCAGGAATTCAGTCCGGTCGGCGATGGCATCGAAACGACCGTGGAGCGTTTCAGCGACGTCCGGCTCGAAACGCAGTTCCGTGACTTCCTTGGTCGAGTACTGCTCGATCAGGGCACGCGGACTGCCCTCGGCGACGATCCGGGCCTTGTCCATGACGACGAGGCGGTCGCACAGTTGCTCGGCCTCGTCCATGTAATGGGTGGTCAGGACGAGCGTCACGCCGCGCTGCTTGAGCCGATAGAGGCGGTCCCACAACAGATGTCGAGCCTGTGGATCCAGGCCGGTGGTGGGTTCATCGAGCAGCAGGATCGTCGGCTCATTGATCAACGAGCGGGCGATCGTCAGGCGGCGCTTCATCCCGCCGGACAGCGGATCGACCTGGTCGCCGGCCCGCTCGGTGAGCTGGGCGAACTCCAGGAGCTCGTCGGCACGGCGGCCGACCTCGGCGCGCGACAGGTTGAAGTATCGGCCGTAGATGATCAGGTTCTCGCGGACCGTCAGCTCGGTGTCCAGCGTGTCCTGCTGCGGCACGACGCCCAGGCGCGCGCGGATCTGCGGCCCGTCCGTCGCCGGGTCCATGCCCATGATGCTGAGCGTGCCGCCGGTGATCGGCGAGACGCAGCCGATCATGCGCATCGTGGACGTCTTGCCCGCTCCGTTGGGGCCCAGGAAGCCGAACGATTCGCCGGGCGCCACGTCGAAGTCGACGGCGTCCACCGCGGTGAAGTCGCCGAACTTCTTGGTCAGCCCGCGGGCACGGATGAGCGAGGAGGTCGCCGACGTGTCGGGGGCGGACACAGCCGGCGACACGAGGGTATCGGGCATTAGACCGCATGGTACCGCGCGTCGCCGGTAGGCGGGTCGCGGGGGTGCCCGGGCTCAGGCTCCCGGTCTTCTCATACGCGTCCCGGAGCGTCATTAGCAAACATCCAGGGCCCTCGCGGCTCGAATCCAGGCCGAGAGTTGCACCGTCCACGCTCAGCGCGAGATGAAACGGGCTCTCGCGAACGGTCCAGGCACCCGAAACCCGAGTTAGTGCGCCATCTGCGCGCATATGAGAAGAACTCGGCCGCGGGGGCCATCGGCAGTGCACCCCGGCACCTATCACCATCAAAACATGCTACGCAGGAGTAGCACGACGTGGTACGATGCCACTTCGAGCCCGGCACGCCAGGCGCGGACCGGCCGCCACACTGGAGCACTCAGATGGCCACCATTCCCGATACCGTTTCCGCCCTGCTTGACAATGCGAGCCGGACTGTTGCTGCTCGCGGCGTACCTGGTCCTGCTCATGGTCGGGGCCTGTGGCGCCGGGAACGAGCCTGTTCATCCTGCGATAGCCGTGATCCAGGCAGAGGTCGTTGACCTCGCCGCGGAGCCGACCCGACCGTTCCTGCCGCCACCATCGAGCCTCTCGACGCTCGGTGTCGGGACCCTGGTACCCAGTCATGGCAAGTTCATTAGACGGCGGGTCAACCGCACTGGCCTATGGTGAACGAACGAGCACAGGCGACCCGTGAGATCGGACCACATCGGGTGAACCAGGGGGCGGCACACGCTCCTTCACCCGAGGCGTGTCAGCCAGGTTGACGATGCGTGGCCGGCGTCCGCGCTCGAGCGACGCCAGCCACGGAACGCCGGCCGACACGCCCGACGGCCACGATCGCCCCGCCGGGCCGTCGCGAACCGCCCTGCGGTCCTGTGGGGACCGAGATCTGCACGAGTTCCTCCGTGGACCCTGACGATTCCGACGTTTGGATGTCGGATCCGGCCGGTGGTCATTGACGTTCGTCACGATCGTGGTCCCTCCAGGAGCGGAGCGGTCGCAACGCCGCAGGTAGAGGACTACGGCAACGCCGCCCGCTGCCCGCCGCCCGCCGCCCGCCGCCCGCCGCCCGCCGCCCGCCGATGATGCCTTGGTCGGGTCCCGCTTCGTTGATCACACCTAGGAGATACGGCTCGTCGCTGCCGCACCAAGGGCCGAGGGCCCCGCTCGGTGTACGCTGGTCCCTCGACCCACGCGATCGAGGGACCGTCCACCCGATGCACAGCGCGCGGCCACAGCTATGACGGCGCCGACAGCCCCTGACGGGATGGTCGTGCCCGCGTCCGGGGTGGATCCGGCCGAGAACGAGTTCCTGCGACCATACGTGCCGCGACTCGTCGT
>JBKJQY010000024.1:0-2646 GCA_046593725.1 Candidatus Limnocylindrales bacterium | reverse complement strand
GCGGTCATCGTGTCAGGCGCGGCCGGAGACCCAGTACCGCTCTGCCGCCCCGGCCACGGCACCCAGCTCGGCGATCGCGTGACTGTGGGCGCGGACGGCCTTGGCCATCTCCTGGTCGCTGTCGAACAGGCGCTCGAGCTGGCTCTCGTAGATGGTCACGCCCGAGATCTTGCGCTCCAGCTGATCCGTGATGTCGGCGTAGACCGGCGAGATGCTGATGTCGTTCGGGACGCCATGCAGGCCACGAGGACCAAGATCCTCCAGCCGCCGGAAGTCCGTCCACCAGGCGTACGGAAAGTCCTCGTAGAAGGCGATCTTGCCGGCGTAGTCCGGACCTGGCATCACCCAGGCCTTGCCTTCGCGGAGCAGTCCGAGTCCCACCTCGCGACAGAGCTGGTGGTCGACGTGCCCGCCGACGCCTAGCGGGAAGTAGACCTTCTGGGGTTCGAGGCGGGCGATCTCCTGGCGGAGCAGGTCGAACGGAGCGTCGTCGTCCGCCCGAGGCGCGCCAAGGAGCTGTTCATCCCCCTCATACCCGCGGAACACCGCGTCGGGCAGGTCCAGGAAGACGATGGAGGCTTCCGCGAAGTAGGCGTAGCGCTCGTCCTCGATGCGCCGACGGGCCATCAGGTCACCGGCCGCAGCGTCGTCCATGACGTCGTCCGTCAGGATCGCCCCCTGGGTCGGCAGATCGTCCATGACCGGCTGGTCGGCCAGAGAGGCGTTCCGCACGCTTGCCCGGCGATACCAGGATGAGCGTTGCCAGAACCGCTTGGCCGCGGCATCGGCGTCTGCCTGGGTCGCATCGAGCTGGTCTTCGTCGGCGGCCCAGGACGGCACCAGGGCGGCGGTGGGGTAGTCGGCCAGGACGGAGCTTCGGTTGAACGCTTCGCTGGCCGGCCACATCGCCTTGGACCCGAAGCCGAGCGCCTCGCGCTGATAGCCGGTCAGCCGGTCCGTGGCCCCGTCGCCGGAGAAGACCGTGATGATCGTGACGTTCTGGCCCAGCTCTCGCAGGGTCGCGATGAGGCCGCCGCAGGAGAGGGCGACGTCGTCCGGATGGGGCGCGACGAAGACGTGGGTCATGGCCGGGCGAGTATACCGGGCTTCCAGTCCGCCACGAGGGAGTCCGTGCTCGTTCGGCGGCGCTCGACAGCCACGGCGACCACCGCCGCCACGACCGCGAACCCGGGCACCGGGATGGCCATCAGCGCGGCGGCGACCGACGTCAGCGCCGGCATCGCGAGGGTGGAGTAATACCACTGGGTCGACGGCCACAGGACCGGTACAGCGAGCCACGCGGTCCGTTCCCGACCGCAGGCGACCAGCGCCACGACCGCGATCGGGATCAGCCATGGGACCGCGGTCGCGGATAGGCCGCCGTCGGATTGCGTGGCGAGCACCTGCGACAGGTCACCGAACTGGCGGATATACGAGGCCCATGGCAGCAGTGGCGCGGTGACGAGGAGCAGTCCGCCAGTGACCAGCAGCGCCCGCCAGCGCAGGGTCAGGGCGATCGGGACGATGGCGTAGATTTTCAGGAACGCCGCGACCGGTCCGGCCCCGACAAGGATCAACGGCACCAGCAGGGTCTGCGGGTTCGCGTTCCAGACACCATCGATCAGCGGCGGGAACAGCAGCCACCACCACGGGAGGTGCAGGAGGCGGACCGTGGCGATGGCGCCGGCGATGGCGGCGATGAGCAGGAGCGCGACCCCGAGGTCTTCAGGCAGGAGCGCGAATGGGGCCAGCGGGATGAGCGTCGGAGGCGGGGCTGCGAACCGCTGGGACTCGATGAGGATCCACGGGTCCTGGCCGTCCAGCCACGCCCGGGTCGCCCGAAGGTAGAGACGACCATCGAAGCCGGGTTGGTCGGTCACGAGGACCGATGCCCGGATCAACGCGATCGAGGCGAACCAGACGGCCAGCCAATATCGAGCGAACCAAGCCTTGATGAAGCCGAAGTCGGGCGCCCGCCGGGTGTCGCTCATCGGCGCTCACGGTACACGCTTGCGGCGACCCAGCGGGATGTCCTCGGTCCGCTCGTCGGGCCGGGATCAGGACGGGGACGGCGCCACGGATGCGGATGGGGCTGCGCTCGGCACGGCCGATCCAGACGGTGCTGCTGAGACGCTGGGTGCTGCCGAAGCAGACGGCGCGGCAGACGCCGACGCGCTGCTCGACGGCGAGGCCGACGCGCTGCCGGACGGGGCGACGGACACGGATGGCGCGGGGGTCGGCGTCGGTGTGCCCGTGATCGTCCCGCCGTTTCCGGCGAGCATCGCGTAGATCACGATGCCGATGAAGATCGCGACGGTCGCGATGACGAACAGCTTCGAGGCCGATTCCTTGACCATCGGGGGAGGTGTGCCGGCCTTGGCGGCTGTGGCAGCGGTCGCCTTGACTACAGGCACGGGCGCGAGCGGCTCCGGCGCAGTCTCCGGCCCCGGCTCCGGCGCAGGCTCCGGCGCAGGCTCCGGCGCAGGCTCGGCTTCCGGCTCGGCTTCCGGCCCCGGCTCCGGCGCAGGTTCCGGCTCGTGGGCGGCCGCCTCCAGCTCGGGTTCGGGCGCGGGATCCGCGACGATGGCGTCGTCTGCGCCCGCTACCGCGTCGGCCGGCACGTCTTCGGGCAGGCCCTCGGGTCGA
>JBKJQY010000118.1:0-10217 GCA_046593725.1 Candidatus Limnocylindrales bacterium | reverse complement strand
ACCCAAACCCCCAAGCCGAGGACAAGCATGGCCACCGAGCCCAGCGCCCGACCCGCCCCGATCACCCGTGACCGCCAGACTGAGATGTACCAGCGGGCCATCAAGACGCTGCCCGGTGGCACCGATTCGAACTTCCGGGCATGGGGCGACGCGACGATCTATGTCGATCGCGGCAAGGGTGGCGAGGTCTGGGACATCGACGGCAACGGGTTCGTCGATCTCCGCATGGGCTACGGGCCGGTCATCCTGGGCCACGCCGATGAGCGCGTCGACGACTACGTCAACGAGCGCATGCGCCGCGGGGTCAGCTTCTCGCTGACGAGCGAAGACGAGGTCAGCGCCATGGAGCTGGTCAAGGAGCTGACCGGCTGGGTGGACAAGGTCCGAATGACCGTGTCCGGCACCGAGGCAACGATGCACGCGATGCGCATCGCCCGCGCCTACACCGGCCGCGACAAGATCGTGAAGTTCGAAGGCCAGTATCACGGCGTCCACGACTACGCCCTGATCAGCGTCGGGCCGGACGACATGTCCGAACTGGGTGACGAGGACGCGCCGGTCGGCCTCGCCTGGGGCCGCGGCATCCCGGCCTCGGTCGCTGCCACGATCATCCCGGCCCGCTACAACAACATCGAAGCGCTCCGACGCCTCTTCGAGCAGCGTGGCGAGGAGATCGCCGCGATCATCGTCGAGCCGGTCCTCGGCAACGCCCAGGGGATCATGCCCAAGCCCGGGTTCCACCAGGCGATGCGCGCCCTGACCGAGGAATACGGGATCCTGCTGATCTTCGATGAGGTCAAGACGGGCTTCCGCTTCGCCAAGGGCGGCGCGGCCGAGTTCTTCGGTATCACGCCGGACCTCGCCACGTACGCCAAGGCGATGGGCAACGGCTACCCGGCCGCCGCGTTCGGTGGTCGCGAGGAAGTCATGGCCATGTTGCCGGACAAGGTCAGCCATGGCGGCACGTACGCCGGCAACCGGGTGGCCGCAGCGGCCGCCGTCGCCACGCTCCAGATCCTGCGCGACACGGACGCCCTCGAGACGATCCACGCGACCGGCCGCCGGATGCAGGACGGGCTCAAGGAGATCCTCAACCCGAAGGGCATGCCATATCACTTCACCGGGCACCCCTCGATGTTCGGGATCATGTTCCGTGAGGAAGTCGCCAGCGAATATCGCGACTGGGCCACCACGGACCACGAGCTGTACGACGCGATCGCGGTGGGGATGCACCAGCGCGGCGCGATGCCGGAGCCGGACTCCCGAGAGCCCTGGTTCATGTGCGAGGCGCACGCCAAAGGCGACCTCGTAGACCGCGTGCTGACCGCTTTCAGCGACTCCCTGGACGCCGCGCTCGAGGATCGGGCGCACGGCCAGGGGGCGGTCCACCCCCATGGTGGCATGTCGTCCCCGGGCGCCGGCTGACTCGTGAACGGCCCCAATGGGATGGTCCTCGACGGGAATGCGGTCCGCTCGGTGGATCGTGCGGCGGCCTTGCTGCTGGCCCTCGGGGACAGCCAGGGTGAGGCCGGGGTGACCGAGCTGGCCCGTCGTCTCGGCCTGCACAAGTCCACCGCGTCCCGGTTGCTGGCGACGCTCCAGAAGCGCGGACTGGTCGAACAGGACGGCGAGACCGGCAAATACCGTCTCGGGTTGGTCGTCATCCGCTTGGCTGAGCGTGCGGAACGGACGCTGGACCTGCGCGGGATCGCCGGTCCGGAACTGGAACGGTTGGCACGGCTGACACACGAGACGACCGGGCTGGGGATCCTGGACGGCGATTCGATGCTCACCGTCGCCCAGGCGGACGGCCCGAACCTCGTCGCCGTCGGCGATTGGACCGGGCGAGCGACGCCACTTCACTGCGTCGCTTCCGGCAAGGTCCTGCTGTCTGCCTTGGCCGAGCGCGAGGTCCTGCGCATCGTCCGTCGCGGGCTCAACCAGTACACGGAACGGACGATCGTCGAGCTCGAGCCGCTGCTCGAGGATCTGGCCCGGACTCGTCGACGCGGCTACGCGACGGCGATGGGGGAGTACGAGCTGGGGCTCAACGCCGTCGCGGCCGCGGTCCACGATGCCCGTGGCCACGTGATCGCGGCCGTGGACATCTGGGGCCCGGCGTTCCGGCTTACTCCCCGACGCATCCCGGAGCTCGCCGCACAGGCCCGCGAGGCCGCGACCGCCATCTCGATCCGGCTCGGGGGCGCCACGACCTAGACCGGCCGTGCCATCGTCCTGCCCATCGATCACGGCGACTGCTCCGGTCCTGGAGGGACCACGATCGTGTCGAACGTGCATGACCACCGGCCGGATCCGACATCGAACGTCGCCGTCGTCAAGCTTCACGAGGAGCTCGTGCAGATCACGATCCTCACAGGTCCGCACGGCGGTCCGCGGCGAGGTTGACAATGTGTCCGGGAATCACCACCTAGCCCGGCCGCGGCCAGGCCGGCCCCGGACCAACGTCGGCTACCAGGCGACGAACCGCGGGTCAGTAGCGACGTTCGCAGCCCGCATCGTGCCGTGGGCCCCGATCCGTCGCCTGGGACGCAACAAACGTCTCGTTGAACACCCGCCGGCGTCGCCGATCCGCGACTGGCGTGCCGTGACCACCCGAATCGTCGCCTGGGGAGCGACGCTGCCGCTACCCTACGACCATGCCGGACCTCGAGGCCAAACCTTGGAGCACGATCCTCGCGCTGACGCAGCAGTACGTCGTGCCACTCGTCCTGATCGTGGTCGCCGCCTACATCGCGTGGCGACTCGCCCGGCTGTTCGTGCACGGCATCGTCAAGACGCTGCTTGACCGTGAAGCGACCGAGGGCACCGCCCAGGAACTAAGCGCCGTCGAGCTCAAGAAGCGCATGGACACCCTGGACCAGCTGGGCGGCAGCGTGCTCCAGTTCGCCATCGCGGCGATCGCCGGGCTCATGATCCTGGGGCGTCTCGGCTTTGATATCGCACCGGCCGTCGCGGGCATCGGCGTCGTGGGGATCGCCGTGGGCTTCGGAGCGCAGAGCCTGGTCCGCGACTACCTGAACGGTTCGCTGATCCTGCTCGAGAACCAGTTCGCCAAGGGCGACGTCATCCGGGCGGCCGGCGTCGCCGGCACGGTAGAGGACTTCACGCTCCGCCGAACGACCCTGCGCGACCTGGATGGCGTCGTCCACACGGTCCCCAACGGCGAGATCAAGGTCGCCTCCAACCTGACTCGGACCTGGTCGCGCATCAACCAGGACGTGACGATCGCGTACGGCAGCGACATCGACAAGGCGATCTCCGTGGTGGAAGTCGTCGGCCGCGAGATGGCCGCCGATCCGCTGTGGAAGCGACGCGTCCTGGAGCCACCGCGCGTGGAGCGGGTCGAGGCCCTCGCGGAGTACGGCATCACGCTCAAGATCCTGGGCTCCGTCCGCGCCGCGGACCAGTGGGCGGCCAGTGGCGACTTCCGCAAGCGGCTGCTGGAGGCGTTCGCCGCAAACGGCATCGAGATCCCGCGCCCGCAGCGCGTCGTGCTCTCCCGCGATCCCGGCGCGGACATCGCGTCGCTGCGTGCCCCCGATCAGGATGACCTCGCCGAGGGCACCGAATAGGGTCTCGGCTCACCACGCGGCCCGCAGCAGGAGTGCGGGGTCCCCGCAGATCGACTTCGGCGATGGTTCCAAACAAGCGGAACCATCTTCCGGGGGGCGGTGGTCTTCGCAAGACGGTCCGGTCGCCACGACCCAAGACTCGTTCCGCTTGATCGAAACGACCGAGTGCTCGCGTTCCTGCGGACCCCGCGCTCCCGGGCCGTCCGCGAGCGCCAGGCGAGCGCCCCCGGATGCCGGCACGGTAGGATGGCCGGGCCAGCGGACCCAGAACACGAGGAGACCCGTGAGCGTCGAGCCGTCCCTCCCGTCCCAGGAGATCGAGAACCTCCTCGCCGAGTCACGGACCTTCCCGCCATCGGCTGAGTTCGTCGCCGCGGCCAACGCCGGCCCCGATCTGTACGCCGAGGCGGAGTCCGATTTCGAGGCCTTCTGGGCGAAGCACGCTCGCGCTCGGATCGACTGGACGACCCCCTTCACGACCACGCTCGAATGGGACCTGCCGTTCGCGAAGTGGTTCACCGGCGGCCAGCTGAATGTCGCCTACAACTGCATCGACCGGCACGTGGAGCGCGGCCTCGGCGACAAGGTCGCCTATCACTGGATCGGTGAGCCCGGCGACACGCGGACGCTCACCTTCGCGGACCTCCAGCGCGAGGTCAGCAAGGCCGCCAATGCCCTGCTCGAACTCGGCGTGACGACCGGCGAGCGCGTCGCCATCTACATGCCGATGATCCCGGAACTTCCCATCGCGATGCTGGCGTGCGCGCGGATCGGTGCGCCGCACACGGTCGTCTTCGGTGGCTTCTCCGCGGAGGCGCTTAGCGGTCGCATCAACGACTGCGGGGCGAAGGTCCTCATCACCGCCGACGGTGGCTATCGCCGCGGCAAGGTGATGGCCCTCAAGCCCCAGGCGGACGAGGCCCTGACCTTGTGTCCCACGATCGAGGCCTCGATCGTGGTCCGTCGAACAGGGGGCGACGTGACGATGGCCGAGGGTCGCGACCATTGGTGGCATGAGATCGTGGACCGTCAGTCGGAGGACTGCCCGCCGGTCCCGGTCGACTCGGAGCACATGCTGTACCTGCTGTACACCTCGGGCACGACCGCCAAGCCCAAGGGCATCCTGCACACGACCGCGGGCTACCTCCTCGGCACCTCGTACAGCCACGAGATGGTCTTCGACATCAAGCCCGACGACGTGTACTGGTGCGCCGCCGACATCGGCTGGGTCACCGGTCACAGCTACATCGTGTACGGCCCGCTTGCGAACGCGACGACTGGCGTGATGTACGAGGGCGCGCCGGATACGCCGGCCTGGGACCGCTGGTGGCAGATCGTCGAGGACTACAAGGTCAACATCCTGTACTGCGCCCCGACCGCGATCCGCGCCTTCATGAAGCAGGGCGATGCCTTCCCGGCGTCGCACGACCTGTCGTCGCTGCGGTTGCTCGGGTCCGTCGGCGAACCGATCAACCCGGAGGCGTGGCTCTGGTACCGCGAGCATATCGGTGGCAACCGCACGCCCGTCGTGGACACGTGGTGGCAGACGGAGACGGGCCAGATCATGATCACGCCACTCCCCGGCGTCACCACCACGAAACCCGGGAGTGCCACGTTCGCGTTCCCGGGCATCGCCGCGGACGTCATCGATGGCGACGGGAACTCGGTCGCCAACGGCAGTGGCGGGTTCCTGGTCCTGAAGCGGCCGTGGCCGGCGATGCTGCGCGGCATCTACGGCGACCCGGAACGGTACAAGGAGACGTACTGGAGCCGGTTCCCGGGGATGTACTTCGCGGGCGACGGTGCCAAGAAGGACCTCGACGGCTACCTCTGGCTGCTCGGTCGTGTCGACGACGTCATGAACGTGGCCGGCCACCGGATCTCCACGACCGAGGTCGAATCGGCGCTAGTCGACAACCATGCCGTGGCCGAGGCCGCCGTCGTCGGCAAGAAGGACGACGTCACGGGCCAGGCGATCTTCGCATACGTCATCCTGCGCGGCGATCGCGAGCCGTCAGATGTGCTGGCGGTCGAGCTCCGCGAGCATGTCGCCAAGGTCATCGGGCCGATCGCCCGCCCGAAGTACCTGCTGTTCGTCCCGGACCTGCCAAAGACGCGGTCCGGCAAGATCATGCGACGGCTGCTGCGCGACCTGGCGGAGGGACGGTCGCTTGGCGATACCAGCACACTGGCCGATGCGGGGGTCGTTGATACGATCCGGATGAGCAGCGGGTCCGCGGAGGAGTGACGTGCCGTTTGGCTTCCTGAAGCGCAACAAGGACGAGGGTTCGGCTGAGGCCGAGCCGGCGGCCGGCGGAACCTGGCCGGCCGCCAGGCCATCGGGCCCAGCTCCGGGTCACCGCGGGATCGCGTTCGAGGGCCTGACCGAGGAGTGGCGCCTCATCGGCTGGATGGAGATCCCCGGACGCCTGTCCGATTCACTCAACAAACGTGAGCCGATCACGATCTCGGACGTCAAGTGGGCGCCCTTCGATGGCTCTTCGGAGCTCGTGTCCGCGCCGGGCCTCAAGACCATCGACCCATACGACCTGATCATCGTGCTGGCGGGGGAAGGGTCGCTGCCGCCGCTGACGGATTCCGAGCGTTCCGCCTACAAGGTCCACAAGATGGCCTACGACGTGGCGCTGGAAGTGCCGCCGTTCCGGGTGATCGGGACGGTCTACCTCTTCCCGGGTTCCGAGCCGGACCGGCTTCTGGACCGCGCCACCGAGATGTTCATCCCGCTCGTCGACGCGACCGCGTTCATCGATGGGCGCCCGTTGACCGAGGAGAACGTCGACGCCGTCCTGGTCAACCGGTTCTACCTGCGTGGCGTCGAACAGATCGATCGACGGACCGGGATCCGAGCGCAGACACTACCGGGCGCGCCGCTCGGGGGCACAAGCTGGCAGGACCGCTCGCGCTAGGGACCCTCACCGCGGCGACCGGGGGCAGGCTGGTCGCCCGCGGCCGCACGGGCTTGCGCCCTTTTCAGACGTGCAGGGCACGCACGTTGGCGGTGGTGGGAGCGGGCTCTGCGCCTGTTTGGCTCGATCGGGCCGCCAAAGACGAGCGATGGCGCATCTGATGCCGCATCAAGCGCGTGGCTGGAGAATCGAACGCCAAATCGGTGGGCTCGGACCGACTCCGACCGCGCGTTGCGCGCATCTGATGCACGAAAGGACTCAGGCTCGGACGGGTGCCTTGGCGGTCCGCGTGAAGATCCGGAACGGTTGCTTGACGACCGGCTCGGCGCGCTTGGCCCCCAGCAGGCGATCGGCGAGCGCATCGAAGTCCTCGGATACCTTTTCCTTGGGGAACATCTCGATGACCGTCCGACCCTCGTTGGCAGCGCGGACGAAGAGCAGCCCGCCGGAGCGGATCAGCGCCATAGCCGGCATCCCGACGGTGCGCTCCATGTCCGCCACGGAGACGCCACTGTTGGCGCGATTGACGACCAGCGACAACCGGTCCTTCACGCCGAGGTCGACGGCGAGGTCACGCAGCTGGACGGCGGCGCGCAGCGCGGGCACGTCCGGGGTGACCGGCACCAGGATCTTGTCGGCGAGCTCGAAGACGACCTGGTTGAGCTGGCTGTAGGACGGGTGCAAGTCGACGACGATGAAGTCGAAGCCGCGGCGGCCCGCGGTGATCGCGGCACCGACGCGATCCGGCTCGAGGATCTCGGTCTGCAGCGGCGACGACGTGAGCGCCACGATCTTCATCCCGGACGGATGGGCTGAGGCGATCTCGGTGAAGGTCTCGGACGGGCCGCCCTCGGCCTGGTCGCGCCAGCTGTCCATGACCGTGCGCACGGCATCGATGCCGAGCGACGTGGTCACGTGGCCGGTGACCGTATCCGCATCGATCAGCAGCACGGACTGACCCTTGTGGATCTGCAAGGCGCTCGCGAGGTTCGTCGCGACCGTCGTCTTGCCGACGCCGCCCTTCGGGTTGAAGATCGCGATGATGGTGGCGCGGCGGGACCAGCCGTCGGCCTCGATCGGGCCGCTCTGGAGGACCGGTCCGCTACCGTCATCGACGGTCTGGCTGCGGATGAGCATCGCCTCGACGCGCCAGCGGAGGGACTCTGCTGAGTACGGCCGAGTGAAGTACTCGTCCTCGACCGAGCTGGCGACCGCCTGACCAGCCAGCTGATCCATGGCGCGTGGCGAGACGACCATGAGCGCCGGGATCGCCTGGCCCCCATCGCGCAGGCAGGAGTAGTACTCGAGGGACTGGTCGAAGTCCGTCTCGCCATCCAGGATGGCGACGCCGACGTCGCGCCGGTCCACGAGGAGGGCCTCGAGCTGGTCCGGCTTGTTGACCGTGACAACCTCGAATCCAGCCGAGCGCAGCTCAGCGGCGACGGGCGCCGATTCCTCTGACGGTAGTGCGATGACGACGGCCGGACGGGCCACAGGTTCTCCTCGCGGGACGGTTGCGGCGGGTGGTTGGGTCTAGCTCTCGGCTTCGGGATCGCGGGCAGTGACCTGGAGGCCCTCGGCGGTCTCGAAGGTCACCCGGGCACCAAAGCCCGGCAGCGTGGCGATCGCGTCCTTGAGGGCGACGTCATCAGCGTGCGCGACGATGAAGACGAACTCACCGTCCGGCCCGGACGAGACACCCACGGACTGGACGCCGGTCAAGCGACCGAGATGGCGCTTGAAGCTGGCGATGCTGGCGACGCTGACGAGGCCCACGACGACCACTCGCGTGGAGACCGTCTCGGTCTTCGCAACGGTCGGCTGCGAGTCCGTGTCCGGGACCAGGCCCGCGATGCGGGCTGCCAGGGCATCGTCGTCGATGGTCGGGATCTCCTGGTCGTCGGGGCCGGACTCGGCGGCGGCGAACGAGGCGGCGGCGAACGAGGCGGCTTCCGCTTCGGCTGCCGCATCCGGACTCAGGCCAAGGACCTCGAGTCGGGGATCGGCCGCAGACCCGTCAGCGACATACGCGTCAGGGGATCCGGCCTGGGCGGCGGCTTGGGCTTCGGCGAGGTCGGCGGCGTGGGCGGCGGCCGCGATCGCGGCGATGGCCGCATCCTGGTCGTCGGCGTCGGTCGTGCCGATCAGCTCCGCCTCCGGTTCGGGGGCCACATGGGCCACCGGGGGCTCCGGGACGTCGAGCTCGAAGTCGGGCGGCTCCGGCAGGCTCTGGGCCATGGCGGCGAGCTTGGTCGGATCGTCTTCGGCGAGCAGGACCTCGAAGAAGTAGGCCATCTCGGCCTCGAAGGCGTCGACGCGGGCCTGGGCCCGGGCGATACGGCGCTCCGACGTCCCGGCCTGTTCCTCGAGCTCGCCATCCAGCCCGCTCTTGCGGCCGGCGATCTTGGATTCGGTCTCTTCGCGGATGCGGGCAATCTCGGCCTTGGACCAGTCGCGGATGCGGGCGATGTCATCGTCGGCCAGGCGGCGCAGGTCGGCGGCCTCGGCGGCGGAGTCGACGTTGATCGACTCGATGTGGGCCTTGGCGTCGGCGGCGAACTTCGTCAGCGTGTCCTTGCGGGCACCCTCGGCGGCGGTCTGCATCGCCTTGGCCAGGTCGGCCATCAGCTTGTTGGGCTTGCGGGCGGCGGCGGGCGGGGCCACCTCGGGCTGCGCTTCGGCCTTGGCCGGCGTCGCGGCGGGAGCGGCCGTCAGCTCGGCGGCGGGAGCGTCGGTCTGGGCGGTCTGGGTCGTGTCACCGAGGACACCGGGCGTCGCGTCGATCATGTCGGGCCTCTCGGTCTCCTGGGCTGCGCCCTCGGACGCGGTCGGCTCAGATTCGCTGACCTCGACGGCCGTGCCGGTATCTCCGGTCGGCTCGTCGGTCTCGGTGTGGTCCTGACTCCAGGGAAGTCGGAACCCGGTTCGCGTTTCAGTGGTGGCCATTCGTGTGGACCCTCGTTGACGACGTGCAGTTGTTCGGGGCGTGTGGGCATCCTGCCAGCGAAGTTCGGTAAGGTGGAGTCCGCTAGAGGTACCAGCGGTCCGCCCCGGTGGTACGGGCGAGCCAGCGGCGACCCGCCTTGGTGCTGAGCGTCAACGGGAACTTCGCCCTCGTGGTTCCACGGCGCACCAAAGGACGACAGCGGCCCGACAGCGGCCCACGAGCGTTCCTCCGACGGGCGGGTACAGTACGGACGTGGACCTTCCGGTGACTTTCGATGGCCGACCTGGCCTGCCCGACACGCTGGGCCGGGCGCTGCGCGACCTGCGCATCTCCGTCACGGACCGCTGTAACTTCCGCTGCACGTACTGCATGCCCAAGGAAATCTTCGGCAAGGATTTCGCATTCCTGCCCAGGGACCAGGTGCTGTCGTTCGAGGAGATCGAGCGCCTCGCAGGCGTTTTCGTAGCGGTGGGCGTCGAGAAGCTTCGCATCACTGGCGGTGAGCCGCTTGTGCGGCGGGCCCTGCCGGACCTCATCGCGATGCTCGCGGCGCTCCGACGACCCGGCGGCGGCGAGGTCGACCTGACGCTCACCACGAACGGGTCGGCGTTGCGGGCGCTCGCGCGGCCGCTAGCCGAGGCCGGCCTCCAGCGGGTGACGGTCAGCCTCGACTCGCTGGACGATGCGGTATTCGGGGCGATGAACGGGATCGACTTCCCGGTCGCCAAGGTCCTCGATGGCATCGACGCG
>JBKJQY010000046.1:0-21794 GCA_046593725.1 Candidatus Limnocylindrales bacterium | reverse complement strand
CGTCTGACGTCCAGGGGCGCGAGCACCCTCAGGTGGCGACGGCGAGGGCGGTCGCCGCCGTTTCGGACAGCACACGCCCAGCGGCCCAGGCCGCGTCTGCATCGGTGGTCGGCATCGAGCTCCGGAGCCGATCAACGAAACCCCGGTATTCGGGCTCCTCGGCGAAGGTCATCGGCGTCGAAGCCGCCTCGCGTAACGCCTCGGCCGCCCCAAGCAGCCGGCCCGCTCGCGGCAGTTCACCCTCGTCGATCGCGACGAAGGCCATCTGCTCGAGCTGGTTGGCGATCGCGCCTCGATTTCCCAGGCGAACCCACCCGCTGATCGTCTCGCGATACCGATCCATCGCCTCGGCGAGGAGCCCGCTGCGGCGAAGCGCATGGGCCAGATCGCTGCGGGCGACAAGGACGGCTCGTTCATCGCCGAGCTCCGAGAACCGGTCGATCGCCTCGCTGAACCGTGCTCGAGCCTCCTCGGGCCGGCGCAGGCGCCCCAGTAGCTGACCATGCGACATCGACACCATCCCGATCAGGTACGGATTGCCCGTCCTCCGTGCGGCCTGATCCGCCTTCACGATCATCGCCTCGCCACTCTTGGGGTCAGATCCCGCGGACCCGGTCCCGGCGATGAAGCTTGAGCCCAGGGCAAACGTCCACCAATCGCCGGCCTCCGCCAGCCGCAGTATCGAGTCGAACAGCTCCAGGATGCCGCCTCGGTTGCCCGCGAAGACGTTGGAGATCACCTGCCCGGTCATCGCCGCGACCAGCACAGAATCATCGCCACTGGCGCGGGCACACAGCTCCGCTTCGCGAGCCCAGCCGATCGCGACGTCAGCTCGGCCGGACGTCGCCCAGATCCACGACGCGGTTGCAAGCAGGCCTCCCGCGAGCGCCAGATCGGTCGTCGAGAGATCAGCTTCCCGCTCCACCCGTTGCCGAGCGATATCGATAGCGGCCAGGACCCGGAACTCGCTGTCCAGCGACGCGACCCGGAACCCCCAGTAGGCCAGCATCGCGGCGCACATCCTGACGGCCTCCCACGGCGCCGCCTCGAGGCCCCATTCCAGGCCCGCGCCCAGATTCTCGGCCTCTGCATCGAGGCGATCCAGCCAATCCACCATCGCCCGGCCCCGCAGTTCCGGCGCCGCTGTCTCTGCCAGTGCCGCAAAGAACGCGAAGTGGCGGTCGGCGATAGCCACGGCCTCGCCGCTCTCGATCAGCTTCTCGCGCGCGTATTGACGGATCGTCTCGAGCATCCGGTAGCGGGTCGTCGCCCCTCGATCCATGACCACCAGAGATCGATCGATGAGCCGCGTGAGACCATCCACCGTCTCCACCAGGTTGGATCCCTTGGCCGCGTCGCCTGGCTCGCCGCCGACGATCCGGGCCGCGGCATCCGCCGTCCAGCCTCCGGCGAAGATGGACAGGCGCCGAAGGAGCCGGCGGTCATCCTCGGTCAACAGGTCCCAACTCCAGTCGATGAGGGCGTGCAGGGTCTGTTGGCGCGGAACTGCGGTTCGTCGTCCGCCGGCGAGGAGTCGGAAGCGATCACCCAGGCGAAGGGCGATGTCGTCAGGCGACATCGCCGACACGCGCGCCGCGGCCAATTCGATCGCGAGCGGGATGCCGTCAAGGCGCCGGCAGATCTCGGAGATCGCCCCGATGTTGGCCTCCGTGAGTTCGAAGGTCGGGAAGACCGACACCGCCCGCTCGGCGAAGAGCTGCACGGCCTCGGTCGCTGCCGCCGCCTCATCGGTGGAGCCGTCGTCGGCCACGTCGCGGGGAGCGCGGAGGATAGGGCAGCTGAGCGACGGGACAGGCACGACCGCTTCACCGGGCAACGCGAGGGCCTCTCGGCTCGTCGCGAGGATCCGCAGTCCTGGCGCCACCGCCAGCAGGTGACCGGCGACAGCCGCAACGCCGTCGACGAGGTGCTCGGCGTTGTCCAGGAGCAGGAGCAGTTCCTTCGCGGCGAGAAAGTCCGACACGACGTCAAGCGCCGCTCGACCTGCGACCTCGGGAGCGCCCAGGGCACGGGCGATCTCCGGGGCGATCCCGGCAGGGTCCGCGAGCGGGGCCAGCTCGGCGAGCCAGACGCCGTCTTCGAACCGGGTCGTCAGCCGCCCCGCTGCCTCGAGCATGAGCCGCGTCTTGCCCGTTCCGCCGGTGCCGATCAACGTGACAAGGCGAGATCGACTCAGATGAGCCTGCACGTCGGCGACCTGTTTGTCCCGTCCCACGAACGAGGTGAGCTGGATGGGCAGATTGGATCGTCGTGCACTCAGCGACCGCAGCGGCGAGAACTCGCTGGGCAGGTCTGCCACCACGAGCTGGTAGATCTGCTCCGGCCGGTCGAGGTCCCGGAGTCGGTGCGAGCCAAGGTCAACGAGGTCGATGGAACCAGGCAGGCTATCGCGCGCCAGCATCGCGGCGACGGCCGACAGGAGGACCTGCCCGCCATGACCGATGGCCAGGATCCGGGCGTCGCGATTCAGTGCGGGACCGAAGTAGTCGCCGTCGCGTGCCTCGGCTGTGCCGGAATGGATGGCCATCCGCACACTGAGCGGACCCGTGGCGGCCCATGTGGCGTCGCGCAGGGCCCGCTGTGCAGCGAGCGCGGCATCGATCGCAGAAACCGCCGACTCGAACACAGCGAGGACGCCATCGCCGGTCGTCTTGATCACCTCGCCATGACACGCCTCGATCGCCGCTCGCAAGAGATGATCGTGGACGGCCAGAGCGGCGCCCATGACCGCCGCGTGCTCCTCCCACAGGCGAGTGCTCCCCTCGATGTCCGTGAGCAGGAACGTCGAGAGTCCGGCCTCGGCCGAGCTTCCCGCGCGTGACGCTGTTGGGACGGGCGGGCCCGGCATCGAGGCTAGCTCGCCGACGCGCGTGCGCGGTCGACGAACCGGCCGATGCGGACGAGGGCCTCTTCGAGACGCTCGTAGGACGTCGCGTAGCACATCCGCACATGACCGGCACCCGACGGCCCGAACGCGTCGCCCGGGACGACGGCGACGCGTTCCTCCATCAGGAGGCGCTCGGTGAATTCGTCCGCGGTCAGGCCCGTCGACGAGATGTTCGGGAAGGCATAGAACGCTCCTCGCGGCTCGAAGGTCTCGAGGCCCATGGCGTTCAGGCCGTCCACGATCAGGCGGCGGCGGCGATCGTACTCGGCGACCATGCGCTCGACTTCGGGCTCGCCCTCCATGACGGCGACCAGTGCCGCGTCCTGTGCGACGGTGGGCGCGGACATGATCCCGTACTGGTGGACCTTGACCATCCCCTCGAGGATCGCAGCGGGCGCACAGACATACCCCACACGCCAGCCGGTCATGGCGTAGGCCTTGCTGAACCCGCCCATCAGGATCGTCCGCTCGCGCATCCCCGGTAGCGAACTCATCGCCCGATGGCGATACGTCCCGTACGCCAGTCGGTCGTAGATCTCGTCGCTGTAGACGAGCAGGTCGTGCTCGACGGCGATCCGGGCCAGCTCGTCCTGGACGTCGTCCGGCAGGACGGCGCCGGTCGGGTTGCATGGGTATCCCAGGAACAGGGCCTTGGTCCGCGGCGTGATGGCTGCCTCGACGGCCGCCGGATCCAGCGCGAAGTCGTCCTCGAAGCGAGTCGCGACGCTGACGACCTCGCCGCCGGCGAACACGATGGACGGGATGTACGACACGTACGACGGCTCATGGAGGATCACTTCATCGCCCGGATCGCACGTGGCGCGGAGGGCGAGATCCACGGCCTCCGACGCACCTACCGTGACAAGGACCTCGGTGGCGGGGTCGTAGTGGACGCCGTACCGTCGCTCCAGGTGGGCCGAGAGCGCCCGTCGCAGCTCGAGCGTCCCGAAGTTGCTCGTGTAGTGGGTCCGTCCCTCGCGCAGCGATTCGACGCCGGCCTCGACGATCATCCGCGGCGTATCGAAATCGGGCTCCCCCACCCCCAGGCTGATGACGTCGTCCATCGTCGCGAGGATGTCGAAGAACCGACGGATCCCCGAGGGCGGGACCGCCAACACACGCTCGGCAAGGACGCGTTCGGCAAGGGGCGCGCGCGGGACGACGGCAGGCTCGTCAGAAGCGGCGGACGGATCGAGGCGGCGGTCGGGCACCATGACTCCGAGAGCCTACGGCATCCGACTGCCGTCCAGCGAGCCTCGCGCTCGTAGCGTTCCGTCAGCGAACCGCCCGTTCGGTCACCCCCTGACCGAACCAGCCTCGGACTCAGCCCGAATCAGACGCTCGCTGACGCGGCCAGGCCGGCCAGGCCGGTGGGTTCCAACGCGCGCCAGTCGGCACCTGCGGTGATCGCCTCGTAGCCTCGCGACAAGCCGAACAGCTCCGCCTCGGACCACGGCGCACCGATGAACTGCAGTCCGACGGGCAGGCCCTCGGACAACCCGCACGGGATGCTGATGCCGGGCAGGCCGGCCATGTTGACCGGCAGCGTGCATGCGTCCGAGAGGTACATGGAGACGGGGTCCGCCATGCGTGCGCCGAAACGGAAGGCCACGGTCGGGCTGGTCGGAGCGACGAGGGCATCGAAGCCCTGCGCCCAGAGTGCATCGAAGTCGGCCTTGATCAGCGTCCGGACCTTCTGCGCCTTCAGGTAGTAGGCGTCGTAGTAGCCGGCCGAAAGCGCATAGGTGCCGAGCATGATCCGGCGCTTGACCTCAGGTCCGAATCCGCGACCGCGCGTCGCAAGGTAGTTGGCGAGAACATCACTGTCGCCCAGTCGCGGGCCGAAACGGATGCCGTCGTAGCGAGCCAGGTTGGCCGATGCCTCAGCCGGCGCCACGATGTAGTACGTGGCCAGACCGTAGGCCGTGTGCGGCAGGCTGACGGGCTCGACGATGGCGCCGGCGGCTTCGAGCGCGGCCACCGCCTCGCGGATGCGGGCCCCTACGCCCTCCTCCATGCCGGCCACGAAGTACTCGCGCGGCAGGCCGAGGCGCTTGCCCTTGAGCGACGCCGCGGCCTCGTCGTCGGACGCCGGCAGCTGCAGGAACGCGTCCGGGACGGGCGTGGGCGACGAGGTGGAATCGCGGTCGTCCCGACCGGCGATCGCGTGGAGCAATGCGGCAGCATCGCGAGCATCCCTGGCGAACGGTCCGATCTGGTCCAGCGACGACGCGAAGGCCACGATCCCGTACCGGCTCACCCGGCCGTACGTCGGCTTGATCCCGACGATCCCGCACAGGGCCGCCGGCTGGCGGATCGAGCCGCCTGTGTCCGTACCGATCGCGAGCGGCGCGTGGTACGCCGCCACGGCCGCCGCCGAACCGCCGCTGCTGCCACCCGGGACACGCTTCAGGTCCCAGGGGTTGGCAGTCGGGCCATACGCGGAATGCTCCGTGGACGAGCCCATCGCGAACTCGTCCATGTTGGTCTTGCCCAGGATCACCGCGCCGGACGCACGCAGGCGTTCCGTGATGTGAGCGTCGTACGGCGCTCGGTAGCCCTCCAGGATCTTCGAGCCGGCGGTGCACTGCCCGCCCTTGACCGAAACGAGGTCCTTGAGCGCGACCGGGATGCCGGCGAGCGGCGGCAGAGCGGTCGTAGCGTCAACACCGGCCATACGGGCGGCCCCGATCCGGACATCGGCGGCGTCCGCCTCGCCCAGCGCGCGGTCGCGATCGATCGACAGCCACGCATTGAGGGCCGGGTTACCAGCTTCGGCCGCGTCCAGGTGGGCGGTCGCAAGTTCGCGGGACGACACATCGCCGGTTCGAAGCTTGGCGGCCATCTCGTGGGCCAGGAGTCTTGTCAGATCGGTCACGAGGTCGGCCTAGCGCTCGTCGAGGATCGAGGGCACGACGATGAACTCGCCCTGCCGGGCAGGCGCGTTGGCCAGGACGGCCTCGGCCGGCAGCGATGGACGCACGACATCCTCGCGGAGGATGTTCTCGAGCTCGATCGTCTGGGCGGTCGGCGGGATGTCGTCGGTCGGCAGCTCGGCCAAGATCGCGTACTGGTCCAGGATGTGGTTGAGCTGCCCCTCGAGCAGCGTCAGCTCGTCGCCGGTGAGTCCGAGGCGGGCAAGGTGAGCGACATGCTCGACGTCCGAGCGGGAAAGGGTGGCCATGCCCCGATGATACCGGACGGTCGCAGCACGGCAGCTCGCCCCACGGTCGCGGCCCGACGACTCGCCGTACGATGCGCCGACGATGACCACCGTGATCCGCTCCATCGGGCTGGACGACGTCCCTGCCTTGACCGCCGCGATCCTTGCGGACGACTGGGGCGACCGACGGACGTGGCTGGAATTCGTGGCGACCCATCCAGCGTGCCGGAGCGCCGTGGCCGTCGACGACGGGACGCCGTTCGGGACGGCCGTGGCAACGATCAACGGGTCTGTCGGGTGGATCGGCACCGTGTGGGTGCGCTCGGACCGGCGCGGCGGCGGGCTCGGCAAGGCCCTGACGGCATCGGTGGTGGACGCCGCGGAGGCCGCGGGATGCCGGACGCTCGTCCTGGTGGCCACAGAGGCCGGTCGACCGCTGTATGAAGGTCTGGGGTTCCGGGTCGAGACCTGGTACGTGACGGTCGAAGCGCCGGGGTTGCCGCCCGGACCCGACGATCCTCGCATCCGTCCATTCGCCGTCGGGGACCTTCCGGAGATGGCGCGGCTGGACGCCGCCGCGACCGGCGAGGACCGTCGCCACCTGCTGGCCTCCTTCGCCAACCCGCTCGACTCGCGGGTCATGGATGACGGCCGAGGCGGCCTCGCCGGCTTCGTCGTGCGGGCCCCTTGGGGCGGCGGCGCGACTGTGGCACCTGATCCGTCGGACGCACTTGCCCTGCTTGATGCCCGACGTCGCACTTCCGGCCCGGATCGTCACGTGCGTGCCGGGGTGGTCCTGGAGAACGCGGACGGTCTGGACCGCCTCCAGGCCGCCGGCTGGACCGAGGCGTGGCGCGCCCCGCGCCTGATTCGTGGCGAACCGCCCGACTGGCACCCGGAAGACATCTGGGGGCAGTTCAACCACGCGCTAGGGTGACATGAACGCCACGATCATCACGACATCGATACGAGCTCCGATGGGCTTGAGCTTGCCAGCCCACAATCCCACCGAGACGCGAGGTCAACCGGGTCGTCGGCGGCGTACCACGGCCGCACCACCGAGCAGTGCTACCGCCGAACCACCGAGCAACACGATCGCCTGGCGCGTTTCCACGAACCGATAGCGCTCGCCGGGGATCACGAGAGTGACGATCGGATAGCGCGGGTTGCCGTCGATGTCGTATGGCTCCTCACCGATCGAGCCGAAGTAGGCCCAGTCGACCAGGGAGCCATCCGGCAGCTGGAACTTCTGATCGATCCAGAGGTCGCGATTGCTCACGACGTCGAGGCCATCGCCGCTCTGGGCGACGGCGACGGCTTCGGTGGCAAGCAGCATCTGGTGGACTCGCTCCCCGCCCACGAGCCCGACCGTCGCGACGATCGTCGCCAGGATGATCGCCGGAAGCGACCGCGCCAGCAGGGACCCGACGAGTACGCCCACCGCGAAGATGAAGATCGCGCGACAAGCGAGAAGGACCCCGCGATAGCCGAACGCCGAGAAGTCATTGGCAGGATCCCAATCAACGCTCTGTCCGCTCACGCCCGTCGTCCGATCGACGGCGGCCCCGGCGAGGAATGTGAGAACGGCCAGGATCCCGAGGATCGGCAGTATCCGGGCGAGGTACCAACGCACCCGGCTTGGCGCCAGCGACCACGCCAACCGAGTCGTCCCGCGTTCCAGCTCGCGCGCGACGATCGGAACACCCAGGAACAATGCCGCCGCGAACGACACGAACACGAGCAACCCACCAAGGACGCCTGTTCGTTGGGTCGCGCTGTACCACTCCGCGGAGGCGACCGCGCACGCCGCGCTCTGCGAGCCGGTCTCGGCTCGACACGCGGCGGACGGCGCCAGTGAATCGGCCCAGGCAGACACCAGAAAGCCGGCCACGATCAGAACGATCAATACGGCCCCGAAGGCGAACAGTTCCGTCCGCCCGAGTCGAAGGGTCAGGCGAATGGCTGCAGTCCTCACGCCGCGCGATCCGTTTCGAGGACGGCCGTGCGCGGCGTGCGTCCGGCCGCCAGGTGACCCATGACGACCTCTTCCAGGGTGGCCGATCGTCCGTGCTCCGCCCCACCCCGGATCAGACACCAGCGTTCGCCCCTGGCGTCCGGGAAGGTGCCGATCACGGCCGCCTCCGCCGGCACGTCGCTCGGCGCAATCACCCGGTGGGCCGAGATGGCCTCGGCGATCGAGACGTCCAGGAGCGTCGTTCCCGTGCCCAGCACCAGCAGTCGATCGCAGGACTGCTCGATATCCGTGATGACATGCGACGACAGGAGCGCGGTGGACCCATCCGTCCGGACGGCATCCACCAGCACGTGCAGGAACTCGCGTCGGGCCAGCGGGTCCAGGCTGGCAAGCGGCTCATCGAGTAGGAGGACCGGCGCTCGCGTCCCCAGCGCGAGCGCCAGCCCCACCTGCGCCTGCTGTCCCCCAGACAGCGTGTCGGCGCGAGCGGCAAGCGGGATGTCCAGGTCCGCCAGGCGCGTCCGTGCGATCACCGGGTCGAAGCCCGGCCGGAGCGTGGCGGCCATCGTCACGTGCTCGCTGACGGTCAGCTCGCGATAGAGCGATGGGGCCTGCGGGACGTAGCCGATGCGCTGGAGCGCCGTACCGCGGTCGCGCCAGGGATCGATGCCGTCGACAGTGAGGTGGCCCTCCGTGGGCCGTTCGAAGCCGACCCAGGCCTTGAGCAACGTGGACTTGCCGGACCCATTAGGGCCGACGAGCGCCGTGATGCTGCCTTCCGGGACAGCCAGATCCACGTGGCGGATGGCCCATCGGCGACGGCCGTATCGCTTGCCGATGTCGTGCGTCTCCAGGATCGCCATGGATCTCCTCTTGGGACTGCGGGGTCCTTCGGCTACGGCGCGAGGTCATCATGAGGGTCGGCTGTCGAGTAGCGATACCGGGACCGTTCCGGACCCGGGCATCCGGGAAGTCCCTGATACCGCCGACGAAGGACCGTCTGCTAGTGTCCGGTCGTGGATCAGACCCGCCGCGATCGCCTCGCCGCCGCGATCGCCGGCACGGCAATGCTGGCTTCATTGGGGATGCTCCTGTTCGGCCGATTCGATCCCGGCGTCGGTCTTGGGGCCTCGAATGACAAAGTCGCGATCCTGACCGTGAACCTCCACAGCGTGGCGCATCAACAAGGACTCGAACCCGGGATGCTGGTCACTCGCCTGAACGGCGTCACACTCATCCAGCTCCCGCAATATGTCTATCCCGATATCCCACCATCACCGGATCAATATGGCAACGTCCCGGAGTCTCAGCCGATCGGCGTGGAGCCGTCTGCGCCTACCTTCGTACCGATCGGCGCCGGTCAGATGGCATCGCTGTTGGCGTCCCCGATCCGCGACCTCGAGGCGATGCAACCGTGGGCCCTTGACCAGGGCTCCGCGACCAGTGGCTGGAGTAGCGTGTCGATCTCGGACAGCGGCCATGACGGCGTGCGCGATACCTTGCCTGCGGTTTTCCTGGGGACCGCCATCCTGTTCATCGCCGGCTGGTGGCTTGCGAGCGGACGAGCCGGGTCCGGGCTCCAGCCCTTGTCGGTCCCATTGGCGGTCGCCACGGCAGTGCCGTATATCCTGCTTCCCCTGCAGGCGACGTGGTCGCCGCTCATGATCGCCCTCGGATCCGTCCTGTTGGTCGTCGCGATGCTGCCGCTGGCAGAGGGACTCTACGAGCGGATCGCCGATCCGCGGGAGCGTCGGCTTGTCGCCCAGGCGACCGTGGCGTGCGCCACTGGAGCCGTGGTTGTCGGGATCGGCCTCGCACTGACCGAGCCGTGGTCGGGCACCGGCGTCGCCCGATGGGCGCTCGTCGGTGCGATCCCGCTGATCCCGGGCCTCGCAGCAGCGGGACCCATCCAGCCGGGCGGGCTATTCGGCGCGCCGCTGTCTTCCGGCCGGCTCCTGGAATCCACCGAGTTCGCGGTCGCCGGCGCGACTCCGCTCGTGGCCCTCGCCACCGACATGAGCCCATTTCTGTTCCCGTTCGTCCTGTGGATCGGCCTGATCCTGGCTGCCGGCCGTTTCACGGTCCGGCCACTGGCCCGTCTCGCGACTCGGGCCCAGTTGCAGCGCGACCTCGTCGTAGCCGCCACGGAAGCCGAACGGGCTCGCGTCGCCGCCGACATCCACGATGACGCCCTTCAGGAATTGACGCTGCTGGTCCATCGACTCGATGCCGCCGGCGATCAGGAAGGCGCGGAGATCGCGCGGACCGTGTCGGATCGCCTTCGGGCTATCTGCGGCGACCTGCGACTGCCGATCCTGGACGACCTGGGCGTCGGCCCGGCGCTGGACTGGTTGGTCCTCCGCATCGAACGCCTCGCCGGAGGCGAGGTCCGTCTTGAACGGTCTGACGGCATGCGGCCCCCGCCGGATGTGGAACTCGCCTTCTTCCGGGTGGCGCAGGAAGCGTTGTCGAACGCGGTCAAGCACGGTCGTCCGCCGATCGTCGTCCGGTACAGCACGTCGACCGCGGGCGCGTCGTTGTCGATCGACGACGCCGGACCAGGCATCGCCACCGACGCGGGCGAGGCATCGGACCGCGACGGTCACTTCGGCCTGCTCAACATGGCGCAGCGTGCCGAAGCCATCGGGGCGATCCTCGACGTTCGCCGGTGGCCGGCCGGTGGAACGCACGTCGCGCTCGATTGGCGAGCGCACTGATCCGCGTCGCGGTGGTCGACGATCACCCGGTCGTGGGTGAAGGGACTGCCGCGGTCCTGCGAGCCGAGCCCGGGCTCGAAGTCGTCGGCGTCGCGACATCGCTCGATGCTGCGCGAGCGGCAGGGCTGACAGATCGGGCATCGGTGGATGTCCTGCTGCTCGACATCCGGCTGGGCGATCAGAGCGGCCTGGGGCTGTTGACCGACGACCCGAACCTGCCGGCCGTCATCGTCCTCACCGCGTACGACTATCCGCAGTACGCCGACGCCGCACTGCGCCTGGGCGCCGGCGGGTTCGTGCTCAAGACCGCCCCGATCCGGGAGCTGGTGGACGCGATCCGTCGAGTCGCGGACGGTGGGCTGGCGTTCTCGGTCCGTCCCGGCCGAAGCGAGCGGGTGCGACTCACGCCACGTGAATTCGATGTCGTCCGACTCGTGGCCGACGGCCGCAGCAACGACGAGATCGCATCGACGCTCGGGATCGGCGCCAAGACGGTCGAGACCCACTTGGCACGCCTGTTCGACCGGCTAGGTATCGCGTCCCGCACGGAACTCGCGACGCGGGCGGTGCGCGAGGGCTGGCTGGAGATCCCTCCGGGAGGTTGATCTGGGCGAGGACCATCAGCGCAACCGACCCGAGCACCGGCCCCCTCGTCAGATCATCTCCGCGCCCGGACCGCCTCAAGCGTGCGACGCGCCTGGCCGAGATGCACGCGGTCGTGGCCACCGATCATGTCGAACATGAGCTGCAGGCTCTCGTGGCCACGTTCCTTGTGCAGGCCGACGCGCAACCGGTCCTCCGGCGTCGTCTGTGCCCAGAGCGCCAGGTTCGCGCTTCGTAGCGCCTCGAAGAATGCGATGAGCGCCTCTGGATCCGGGTCGTACGTGTGGAGCCGATCCACCCACAGATCCTGGTCGTAGCCGACGACCTCGGGTTCGTCGTGGGCGACGACCCAGCGATAGCGAGCGGCCATGACCAGCTCGGCATCCACGATATGGTCGATGCAGCCGAGGACAGACCACTCGCGGGGCTCCGGTCGCACGCGCAGGTCCGCGCCCGTCTCCGCGACCAGCGCGCGGATCGCGGCTGGGGTCGTGGCCTGGGCCACGGCCGGGTCGTCCCCGCCCAGGGCCGCCAGGAGTGATGCCTGATACGCCGCCCCCGGCGAGATCGGGTCTGGGCTGGCGTTCGCCTCCGCCACGGTCATGTAGCCGCCTCACCGGCCAGAAGCCGACGGAATCCGTCCTCATCCAGGATCGGCACGCCCAGCTCCTGCGCCTTCGCCAACTTGGATCCGGCGCCCTCGCCGGCAACCAGATAGTCCGTCTTCTTCGACACCGAACCGCCCGGCTTCCCGCCTGCAGCGCGAATCGCTTCCTCCGCCTCCTGCCGACCGAAGCCTTCGAGCGTGCCGGTGACCACGACCGTCTTGCCGTCGAGCGGGCCGACGCTCCCCTCCCCGGCCGGTCGTACGACCGGCCGCTCCGGGACGATCCCCACGTCGACGAGCTCGCGCAGCACGTCGCGCGTCGCCTCGTCGGTGAACCAGCGATTGAGCGCGCCAGACACGGACCCGCCGATCCCGGAGACCTCGGTGAGCGTCTCGGGTTCGTCGATCGAGATCCGGCGCAGTTCGGCTTCGGCCGCGGCGAACCAGGGATCCGGGACCGCGTCGCCGTCCGGTGCCGGGAAGTCGTCCGAGCGGACCCGGCCGGCGAGCCACTCCGCCAGATCGATGGCCGTCTGTCCACCCACCTGCGGCATGCCCAGGCTGTTGAGCACACGCGCGAACGATCGACCCACTCGCGCCCGCTGGATGCGGCCGGCCAGGTTCTCGGCGCTCTTGCGCGCGAAGCGTTCGAGGCCTTCGAGATCGTCCACGGCCAGCCGGAAGACGTCCGCTCGCGAGTGGATCATCCCGCGCTCGAGCAGCTGACTGAGCACGGCCCAGCCGGCGCCTTCGATGTCCATCCCGCCTCGGCCGACGAAGTGGCCGTACTCCTGGGCGAGCCTGGCGGGACAGCGCACGTTCGGGCAGTAGACCCGGACGGCGCCATCGTCCTGGACCACGGGCGTGGCGCACACGGGACACCGTTCCGGCATGAAGAACTCGCGCTCGTCGCCCGCCCTGCGCTCGAGGTACGGCCGGACGACCTCCGGGATGACGTCGCCGGCCTTCTGCAGGACGACCCAGTCGCCGATCCGGATGTCCTTGCGCCGGACCTCGTCGAGGTTGTGGAGCGTGGCCCGCGCCACCGTGGAACCTGCGACCTTGGTCGGCCGCAGGTGCGCGACCGGCGTCAGCGTTCCGGTCCGGCCAACGTACGGGACGATGTCCTCGACGAACGACTCCACCTGTTCCGGCGGGAATTTGTAGGCGATCGCCCAGCGCGGTGCGCGACTGACGATCCCCAGGCGTTCCTGCTGGTCATACCGGTCCACCTTGACCACGACCCCGTCGGTCTCGTATGGGAGCGCATGGCGAGCCTCGCGCCAGCGCTCGGTGAACTCGATCACGCCTTCGATATCGAGATCGGCGTCGCGATCCGGATTGACGTTGAATCCCAAGGCCGCCAGCCGGGCCAGCGCGCCGGACTGCGAGTCCACAGTGGGCTCGTCCTCGAGCAGCTGGTACGACCAGGTCGAGAGCAGGCGCGCGGCGGTGACCGCCGGATCCTTCTGGCGCAATGAGCCCGCTCCGCTGTTCCGTGGGTTCGCGTACAGCGGAAGGCCGACCTCCTCGCGCTCCTCGTTGATGCGCTTGAACTCGGCCTTGGGCATGAAGACCTCGCCGCGGACGTCGATCGCCACGGGTTCAGGCAGCTTCGCAGGGACCGCCTTGATCGTCCGTAGGTTGGCGGTCACGTCCTCGCCGGTCGAACCGTCGCCGCGGGTCGCGCCCTGCACGAACCGGCCGCGCTCGTAACGGAGCGCGATCGCGAGTCCATCGATCTTGAGTTCCGCCACGTAGCGGAGATCCGGCGCGGGCTCCGGGGCAGCCGGGTGGCCGAGCCCCTTGCGCACGCGAGCATCGAACGCCCGCAACTCGTCGTGGCTGAACGCATTGCCCAGACTGAGCATCGGGCGCCGGTGGCGGACCTCGCTGAACGTGCCGGTCGGCATGCCGCCGACGCGCTGGGTCGGCGATTCGGGCGTCGTGAGGTTCGGGTGGGCTGTCTCGAGCGCGACGAGTCGGCGGAAGAGTTGGTCGTACTCCGCGTCGGTCAGCTCCGGGGCATCCTGCTCGTGGTACAGCTCGTTCGCGCGGTCCACCTCCGCGGCCAGCGTCGCGTGACGCGCGGCGGCGTCTTCGGGCGAGAGCGCGGCAGCCTCTGCTACGAGCGCGGGATCCACCGGCGGCAACTGGATGGTCACCATGCGAGGGTACCGAACCGCGAGGCATCCGGCCAAACGCGGGCGGCTCAGATCCTGACCCGTGATCAGCCTCATCGATCGAATCTGTGCCAGGTGAGCGTGGCCGACGACCCACGCTGTCGATCCGACCGCTCCGCTACCCTTGCCTCACCCGAAACTGATCGCTGGCGCAGATCAACCCGGAGTCGAAGATGACCGAGCCGCTCATCGAAGCTGCCGTCGCGGGCGACGTCGCGCGCATCCGTCAACTCTTGGCCTCCGGCGCCGACCCGAACCTACGCGGTGAGGGCGGCACGACCCCGTTGATGGCCGCCACGAAGGCGCGTCAGCCCGAGGCGTTCCAGGCACTGCTGGACGGCGACGCCGATGTCGACCTCCAGGACGATCGCCTCGATAACCCGTTCCTGTACGCGGGCGCCGAAGGGGTCCTGGAGATCCTTCGGCTCGCCACGGACGCCGGCGCGGATCCCGCGATCACGAACCGCTACGGCGGCGTGGCGCTCATCCCGGCGTCCGAGCGCGGACACGTCGAGACCGTCCGCTTCCTGCTGACCGAGACGGACGTGGACGTGGACCACGTCAACAAACTGGGTTGGACCGCCCTGCTCGAGGCGATCCTCCTGTCCGATGGCGGTCCACGCCATCAGACGATCGTGGCCCTGCTCATCAAGCACGGCGCGGACGTCGACCTGGCGGACAAGGACGGCGTCAGGCCACTGGCCCACGCACGGGCCCGAGGTCAGTCCGAGATCGCCGCGCTGCTGGTCGACGCCGGTGCGACGGCCTGAATCCTGGACTCGCAGGTTTGCAGTATTTCGCGGCCACGGTGACCCGGAGTCAACGAATCGTGGCTGAAGACCCTCGTTGCTGCTCATGACGCGCGGATCAAAGCCAAAGGGTCACCCGAAGTCACCAAGCGGCCGCGAGGGCGAACCCGTCGACCCCTCCTGTGACCGCCAGCGGCCTGAATCGATGACTCTAGGTCACCGCCAGCCTGGGTAAGGCAGTTACGCCGCGATGCCGGCTCGAAGGTCCAGGATCTCGCGATCCAGGTGGGGCAGTAGCGCCGCGCCGATGCGGGCGAGCAACCCCTGAGGTTCGCTCAGGGCCGTGCAGCGCAGGTAGAGACGACCGCCGTCATCGACGACATCGGTGGGCGCGTGGCAGGCGGGGCAATACGGATCGGTGTCCATAGCGCTCTCGATGACGTCGACGGCCTTGGTGCGTTCGAACATGGGAAGACAAAACTCCGGGTACGTTCAGGGATCGATCGGCGGGACCGTGGCCACACTCGACCGATTCCCACCCTGCTCTACCCAGGTCATCCCCACCAGCGCCGGCCGGTTAATGTTTAGGTCGCCATTCAGGGTCGAACGACGACCGCTTGCTGTTATTCCCGGACACGTTGTCGACCTCGCCGCGGACCGCCCCCCCCCGGTCCTGTGAGGACCGAGATCTGCACGAGCTCCTCGTGAACCTTGGCGCTACCGAAGTTTGCTGTCAGATCAAGCCAGTGGCCATGCACGTTCGTCACGATCGCGGTCCCTCCAGGACCGGAGGGGTCGCCACGACGACGGGGCAGGACGACAGCGCGGGGCGCTAGCCGATGATCTCGAGGTTCGCCAGGCTCGCCAGCATCTGCTTTCGACCGACGCTCGAGTCCCGGAACGCGACCGTGACCTCCTCGTCGCTGCGGGTCAGTTTGCTGGTCACGACGATGCCGTCGCCCCAGCGGCCGTGGCGCACGCGGTCGCCGTCACGGAACTGGCGCTCGCCGGGGATGACGACGCGCGCGGGCTTGGCAGGCGCTGGTGTGGTGGCCGCACCGGCCGCGCCAAATTCCCCGGGATCCACGTCCAGTTCGTCGTCCCAAGCCGGGACAGGGCGACGCAGGGTCCCGGATGGTGCTCCGGCGGCGAACGCCTCGCGCTTCGCGGCGAGATCCCGTGAAGGTCGGAAGGTATCGCCCGGGGCAGGGGCTCCGGGACGACCGCTCCCCTGTCGAAACGCGCCCCCACCCCCACCGCCACGCACGGGGGTCCCGAACCGACTCGTCCGTCGGGCCCCGAAGACCAGATCCATGTCCAGGTTGCCGTCGTCGCCGTCATGCCCGCCGAGCTGTGGCCCGACCATCAGTTCGGCCGGGATCTCCATGAGGAATCGGCTCGGGACGGTGGGCTGGCCCATCCCCCAGGTCATCCGCCGCCACGCGTGCGACAGGTACAGCCGGCGCTTGGCGCGGGTGATCCCGACATACGCGAGCCGGCGTTCCTCCTCGAGCTCCTTCTCGTCGTCGAGCGCCCGGCTGTGCGGGAACAGGCCCTCCTCAAGGCCGGCGATGAAGACCACCGGAAACTCAAGGCCTTTCGCGGCATGGAGCGTGATCAACGTGACGGCGTCCGCATCCCCCTCGTACGAGTCCTGGTCGGCGACGAGCGCGGTCTCCTCGAGCAGCCGGTCCAGCGCGTCCTCCGGGGAGAGGTCGTCGTAGCGGGTCGTGACACCGCGCAGCTCGAGCAGGTTCGCCCAGCGTTCCTCGCCATCCTCCGAGCCATCGGCGAGCATCGCCCGGTAGCCGGACGCCTCCAGCACCTCGTCGAGGAGTTCGGGGAGGGCCAGCACCGCGATCCTGGCCCGCAGTCGTCGCACCAGTGCCGCGAAGTCCGCCAGCAGGGTCCGAGCCCGTGGCGCGATCGCCGGAAGTTCGCCGCGCGCCGCCTGTTCGATGGCGCCCCAGGTCGTGCCGTCCTCGCGGGCGGCGGCCGCGCGCAGGACCTCCACGGTCTTGTCGCCGATGCCGCGCGCCGGGACGTTGATGATCCGCTCGAAGCCGACGCTGTCCGTGTCGCTGCGCAGGATCCGCAGGTACGCCAACGCGTCCTTGACTTCGCGCCGGGCGTAGAACCGGGTGCCACCCACCAGTTGATAGCGCAGGCCGTAGCGCAGGAACGATTCCTCGATCGCGCGGGACTGGGCGTTCATCCGGTACATGACCGCGATGTCGCGGGCGCGAAACCGGGCGTCGTCATCGTCCGCGCGACGCGTCAAGGCACTCCCCCGCCCAGCGACCAGGTTCTCCACCTGGCGCGCGATCCACTCGGCCTCTTCTTCCTCGTTGTACGCCTCGAAGCGCTGGATCTTGGTTCCGCCGGCGTTGTCGGTCCAGAGTTTCTTGTCCTTGCGCGCCTCATTGCGCGAGACGACGGCATGCGCCGCATCCAGGATCAGTTGGGTCGAGCGGTAGTTCTGCTCCAGTTTGACCACCGCCGTCCTTGGCCAGTCGCGCTCGAAGTCGAGGATGTTGCGCAGGTCCGCGCCGCGCCACGAGTAGATCGACTGGTCGTCGTCGCCCACGACGCACAAGTTGTGATGCTTTGCTGCGAGCGCGCTGACCCAAAGGTATTGCGCGCGGTTGGTGTCCTGGTATTCGTCGACGTGCAGGTAACGCCACTTCTCCTGGTACTTGGCGAGCACGTCGGGCGCCTCATCGAACAGCCGGACGGCTTCGAGCAGCAGGTCGTCGAAGTCGAGCGCCTTGGCCTTGCGCAAGCCGGCCTGATAGCGCGAGGCAAGGCGGGCGATCGTCCGCTCGCGGTGGTTGACTGCGTGTTCCGAGAGGAAACCGGGATCCAGCATCTCGTTCTTGGCCCGGCTGATCGCGCCGAGGACCGCGCTCGGGCGGAACTCGCCGGTGAGCGGCATGTCCTCCTCGCGGAGGATCTGCTTCATGAGTGACTGCTGGTCGTCGGTGTCGTAGATGACGAACCGCCGGTCGACGCCGATGGCCTCGCCGTCCGCCCGCAGGACACGCGCGCACAGGGCATGGAACGTCCCCGCCTGGACGTCCCGACCGCCCTCGCCCACGAGACTGATGATCCGCTCGCGCAATTCGGCGGCGGCACGGTTTGTAAACGTCACGGCGAGGATCCGCCATGGGGCGACGCCCTTGACGCCAACGAGGTACGCGATTCGGTGGGCCAGCACGCGCGTCTTGCCGGAGCCGGCGCCGGCCAGGATGAGCAGCGGACCGTCCGTCGTCGTGACGGCCCGGGCCTGTTCCGGGTTGAGTGCCTTGACGATCTCGGCGGCGCGAGCGTCGCGGGCGGCGGCGATCGCCTGCGGATCGGATGGCGGGACGGCGATGGTGGGGCCGACGGTCGCTTCGGTGGCCTGCGCATCGCGCATCCACTCGGGTTCTTCGGGGACCGCGTCGGGCACTCCATCTGGCCCGTCCGAGGCGTCCGTGAAGGCCGTTCCCGCCGGCTCGTCGAGCCCCAAGGAGGCGACGTCAGGCAGGGAGTCGCCGGGGCGGCGACGTCGGGTCGGGCTCACCCGTCCATTGTAGATGGCGCCGCTTACCCGGCCTTCACCTGGTCGGCGGGCGGGGCGGTGATCGTGACGGGGTCGTCCCATTTCGAGAACGTGAGGACGGCGGTCACCTTCTTGTCGCCCGGCAGGCCGATCTCGATCGAGAGACCGGCAAGGTGGTTCGGGGCCGCCTGCTCGACCTTGAGCGTCATCTTGAGCGTGGCGCCGCCCAGGTCCACCGGCAGGCTCGCGGCTCCGTCCCCCAGGATCGCCGCGAGTTCCGTGGCGTCGAGGTCCACGACGACGGTGTAGCACGTGCCACCGCCACACGAGGTGTCCTCGCCCTTGAGCGGAGCGACGCCGGGCTTCAGGAGGAAATCACCCAGGTTGTCGATCAAGGCACCCGGGTTCGTCGGGTCGATCGGGAGCACGGAGCCAGCATCGATGATCGTGTACTTCGAGCCGGTCAACGTGGTCTTGAGGTAGGTCGTAGCGTCCGCCTGGATGAGCTCGCCGCGGAGGCCCAGGACGTTGGGGATCGCGAAGGTCACGCGGGCCGCGCCGTTGGCCAGGTCCGAGTCGATCGATGCGGTCATCCCGGTCAGGTCGAGCTCGGTGGCCGTGGAACTGCCCGGCAGCGCTACCGGCACGACGCCTTCGACGGCGAGGTCGACGTGGACGCTCTTCGCGGCCTGACTGGACTTGAGGGCGGCCGTGATGATCGCGACGGGATCCGTCAGGACGGGACCGGTAGGGCCGCTTCCGCAGGCTGCGACGAGGGTCGCGAAGAGGGCTACCGCGGCCAGCGGCGCGATGGATCGAGGGAGTCGGCGGGGCATGGGGCTCCTTGGGTGCTGCGGGGTCGTGTCGTCCCAGACGACTACCAACAGGGTCGGGTGACGCCCCGAACCTGTCAAACCCCCAGGGTCAGCCGGCCGGAGGCGGTGCGTCCGGTGGTGTCGGTGGCGTCTCCCACGGGGCCGCGGTCGGGGTGGTCGCTGTCGGGGCGGTCGGGGCGGTGGGCGGTGGGTTCCACGTGGTCGGCGCCGACGTCGTCGTCGTCGGAGTCGGAGTCCACGCGGCAGGCGACGCAGGCGGCGCGACGGCTTCCAGCTGGAACTGGATGCCACCGACCCAGCCCGCGGCCAGGTTGTAGAGCAGGCAGGCGATGGCCGTAAAGACCCACCCGAGAGCGCCGTAGACGATGAGCACCAGCAGGCCGCCGACGAGCCCCCCGATCAGACCAGCGGCGCCGGCATTCCCGCCGCCCGCCCCGGACACGGACGCGATCGCAACGATCAACATGATCGGGACGATGAAGAGCGCTGCCGCGAGCATGTAGAAGACCGCCACGATGGTTGCTGTCCGGACGACCCCGAACCGACGGATGCTGTACATGGTTCCCTCCTGTCAGGTGGTCAGGCCTGGAGCTGCGGTGCCAGATCCCCGATGATGCCAAGTGTGCCGATCGCCAGAGCGGCCGTATGGGTACGCATGCCCTTGACCTTGCGCACGGCCTGGCGCAGGAAGGGCACGCGATGTGCGAGCCGCCGCGTTCCCGACACGTGGATGCTGTGGATGGCGACCTTCTTGACGTAGGTCGGCACGTGCCAGCGGACGATCTGGCCACCGGCGAAGTGGGCGATGTCACCCTTGCGGACGACGGTGGTCGCCTCGCCGGGCGGCGTCATCTCGGCTTCGCCTTCCAGGATCATGATCATCTCGTCGCCGCTGTAGCGCCAATCGAATCGGCCGGCTGTGGTCTCCCAGATCGTGATCCCGATCGTGGCGTCCGGCTGGAGGTCCAGCCGACGGGCCCTGGCCTTGGGCGTGCCCTCCACGATCCAGGTTGGATCGATCGGCGCGTCGTCGAGGTCATCGTAGGCAAGCATGTCTCGCGCGACGGCCATCCCGAGCTTGGGCATCCGATTCCCTTCATGTCGGCGGCGGTGTGGCGCGACCCTATCAAATCGCTTGACCGCACGCTAGCGGTGGGGGCTGAGCGGTGGGGGCTGCGAAATATTCCCATACGCTCCCCGGGGTGGCACTAGCCCGAGCTCTGGGCTGGCGCCGACGCGAACGGACCGATCTCGGTCTGATTTCTTGCCACATGTGGCTCCAGGTGCGCATATGGCAATCCCTGGGCACGATCCGTTCGCTAGTGCTGTCGTGGGTGGCATATGGGAAGACCGGCGCCGCGGATCGGTCCGGCCGGGGTCCGGTCCGGCCGGGGTCGGTCGCCCCCCGGGAATCGCAGGCCGAGCACCGCGACAAATCACCGCCGGGTAAGCGACGAGCCGTAGGTCTAGTCCCGGCTCTGCGTCGGCGCGCGATCCAGCTTTGGCGGCCAGCCCAGTCGATGCGTCCGGGGCGATCTCAGCGGTCGCGTCTCGTCGACGAGACGCCCTCGGTAGCGATCGCGGGAGCGACAGAGCCGGGTATCCACGAATGGACGACCCGGCTCCAAGCCGTCGCGCGACGTCGGGCCTTCATGGGACTCGCGAAGGGTCTCTGCGAGCTTCTTCGTGAGCTGAGCTACGGATTGTTGCAGCTGTTGACCAGGTAGCCGTCGGGGATGAACCCTGCTTGATGGAGCTGGATCGGGAGCCCCAAGCCTGGAACGGATTGCGCCAGGGCAGCGTTGAACTGGCCGAATCCCGCGCCCGCGTCGTAGGTCACGTACCCGCCTGACGCCCCGTAGCGGGCATAGGTGGAGAAATCGGTGCCCAGACACCCTGGGTTGTTCGGCTGGGCCGCCATTGCCGAGCCAGCGGCGCCGATCGCGAACACCGCCGCGAGCGCGATCGACGATGGGATCCTTCTCATGAGCTTCCTCCGTTCAACGCCTGCCCAGCGGCAGAACAGCGACTCTAGGTGCCCACCGGACCACATACAACGTCCGCGATCCGATACGGTGCGAGCTCGCAACGCGTAGTGGCTGAGGTGACGACCCACACACAAGGGAGGATCGCAAAGGCCCCGGCGAAGCCGGGGCCTTCGGATGTCTGCGAGAGATCGGGACGACTAGAAGTCCATCCCTCCGCCGCCGCCGTGGCCGTGATCGCCGCCGCCGCCCTTGTCCTTCTCGGGAAGGTCGGTGATGAGCGTCTCGGTCGTGAGGACCATGGCCGCGATCGAGGCCGCGTTCTGCAGGGCAGACCGGGTGACCTTGGCCGCGTCGACGATGCCCTTCTTGAACATGTCACCGTACTCGCCGTTGAGGGCGTCGTAGCCATGACCGATCTTCAGGGTCTTGACGTGCTCGACCACGACTTCGCCGTGCGCGCCGGCGTTGTCGGCGATCTGGCGAGCCGGGGCCTCCAGGGCCTTGCGGACGATGTCGACGCC
>JBKJQY010000086.1:0-44895 GCA_046593725.1 Candidatus Limnocylindrales bacterium | reverse complement strand
GGCCGAACTCCTGGCCGACGAATCCACCCAGAAGAAGCCGGAGAACATCCGGCCACAGATCGTCGAGGGCCAGCTCAAGAAGTGGTTCTCGCAGGTGTGCCTGTACGAGCAGCCATTCCGCGACGAGGAACGGACCGTCGGTGAGCTGATCACCCAGAACATCTCGACGATCGGCGAGAACATCCGGGTCCGGCGATTCACTCGCTACGCGCTCGGGGAGGAGGCGTGAGCCAAGTGGCGACCGACGCGGTCGCCTCGGAGCCGGAGCCTGCGCCGGCGTTGCGCTACCGCCGGATCCTGCTCAAGCTGTCCGGCGAAGCCCTCCTGGGCGACCGCCAATACGGCGTGGACCCGGCGTTCTGTGCCTTCATCGCCCGTCAGGTCGCGGTCGTCCATCGCCTCGGCGTCCAGGTCGGCATCGTCGTCGGTGGTGGGAATATCTTTCGCGGCCTGGCCGCGGCGGCCCGGGGCATGGACCGCGCCACGGGCGACTATATCGGCATGCTCGCAACGGTCATGAACGGCCTGGCCCTGCAGGACGCGCTGGAGAAGGCGAGCGTGCCGACCCGGGTCATGACCGCCATCGCCATGAACGAGGTTGCCGAGCCGTACATCCGGCGCCGCGCGATCCGGCACATGGAAAAGGGACGGGTCACGATCTTCGTTGCCGGTACCGGTAACCCGTACTTCACGACGGACACGGCGGCTGCCCTCCGCGCCGTGGAGATCAACGCCGAGGTCCTGCTCAAGGCGACCAAGGTTGACGGTGTCTACGACAGCGACCCGATGACGAATCCCGACGCGCGGCGGTACGCTCAGCTGACCTACGCGGACCTGCTTCGCGACCAGCTCAAGGTCATGGATGCGGCGGCGGTCAGCCTGTGCCTGGAGAATGATCTCCCGATCGTCGTGTTCGACCTCAATCAACCTGACAACATCACCCGGGTCGCGGCCGGAGCCCCGGTCGGGACACGCATCTCGAGCGCCCACGAAGCGCCCGAGCCCAGCGGAGGTGCGCCATCATGAGCACCGAGATCCTCACCGACGCCGATCACAAGATGAGTCGCGCGGTCGACGCCATGGAGCGCGAGTTCCAGGGCATCCGAACAGGCCGCGCGTCGACATCGCTGGTCGAGCGCATCACCGTCGACTACTACGGCACGCAGACACCGCTCAACCAGCTGGCCGGCATCAGCGTTCCCGAGACGCATCAGATCGTCATCCAGCCGTGGGACCGCGCCGTCCTGGGCGCCATCGAGAAGGCGATCACCAAGAGCGATATCGGCCTGACCCCGAACGTCGACGGCACGGTCGTACGGCTGAACATCCCGCCGCTCACCGAGGAGCGTCGCCGGGACCTCGTCAAGGTCGTCCATAAGCGGATGGAAGACGCTCGGGTGGAGATCCGCAACATCCGCCGGGACGCCGCGGACCAGATCAAGAAGGCTGAGCGCGACGGCTCGGTCGGCTCGGACGAATCCCACCGCCAGCTGGACGTCCTCCAGAAGACGACCGACCGCCACACGGTGGACGTGGACCACCGCGGCGCGGCCAAGGAACAGGAAGTCCTCGAGGTCTAGTGGCTCGCGCACCGTCGGCCCGCATGGCGTTGGCCCGGCCCACTGACGCGCCTCCATCGGCTCATGGCACGGCGCCCGATGGTCCCGCGGGGTCGGCCCTGAGCGCCGCGACCGACACTTCCGCCACACGGGACGACCCGGCCGCGGAGGTCTTCCTCCCGGCAGACGACCTGCCCCGGCATGTGGCCATCGTCATGGACGGCAACCGGCGCTGGGCCAGGGCTCGAGACCTGCCGGAGCTGGACGGCCATGCGGCGGGGGTCGAGGCGATCCGGGAGTTGCTTCGCCACGCCGTGCGCCGGGGCATCCCGGTCATGACCCTGTACGCCTTCAGCCGCGAAAACTGGGCTCGCTCCGATGACGAAGTCACAGGCCTTTTCGGTCTCCTGGAAGCGGCGATCCGTAGCGAGACGGACGAACTCTGCGCCCAGGGCGTGCGCATCCAGTTGCTCGGGCGGATGGATGAGTTGCCCGACGCGACACGAGCATCCATCGGCGACGCGCTGCAGGCGACGCAGGGTGGCGAGCGGCTGGTCCTGAACATCGCCTTCAACTACGCCGGGCGTACGGAACTCGTTGACGCGGTCCGTCGTTTGGTGGCCAGCGGAACAGCGCCGGAGGCGATCGACGAAGCGGCGGTCAGCGCCTCCCTGTACACGGCCGGCCTGCCCGACCCCGACCTCCTGATCCGGACCGGCGGCGAGCAGCGCCTCTCGAACTTCCTCATCTGGCAGTCTGCCTACGCCGAGTTCTACTTCTGCGATGCGCTTTGGCCCGATTTCGGACCCGACGCGTTCGACCCCGCCCTCCTCGAGTTCGCCCGCCGGCATCGCCGGTTCGGACGCTAGGCCGGCCGGGCGAAGGCATGCGCCAGCGAGCGATCACGGCCGCCATCCTCGTCCCGGCCCTGCTGGTCGTCCTGGCGATCGGGGGCCTCGCGCTGGCTGCCGCCGTGGCCATCATCACGGTGCTGGCTGCCCGTGAGGTGTTCGCCCTCCTGGATGGGTCCGGTCATCACACGTTCTGGTTGCTGGGCACGGCCCTCGCCCTCACGGTCATCCTGGATGCCACCTTCCCGGCATTGCTGGAGGGCAGCGGGCTGCTCCTGATGGCGATCGGGATCGTGCTCGTCGCAGTCGCCGCGTTCTCGCGCGACGACCCGCGGGACGGGTTGACAAGCTGGATGACCACGGTCTTCGGGGCCTTGTATGTGAGCCTGCTCGGGTTCGTCCTGCGCCTGGGGCACGCGGCTCCGGCGATCCCTGCCGGCGCGCCACTCGAAGCCCTCGGCGCCGAACGGGGCTGGATCTTGCTCCTGATCCTGGCGGTCTGGTCGTACGACACCGGGGCGTTCCTCGCGGGTCGCCAGTTCGGCCGGGAGACCTTCCTGACCCATCTCTCGCCATCCAAGACGTATGCCGGGCTGCTGGGCGGGATCGCGGCCACGACCGTGGTGGTCGCCGCGGGCCTGTGGGGGCTGGGGCAGTCGCCGCTCCACGCCATCGTCCTCGGACCACTCGCCGCATTCGCCGCCCAGGCCGGCGACCTCGCCGAATCGATGCTCAAACGAGCTGCCTCCGTGAAGGACTCCGGGAACCTGATCCCGGGCCACGGCGGCATGCTGGATCGGGTCGATTCGTTCCTGTTCGCGGCCCCCGTCGTGACCCTGTATGTCGTCGCCCTCCTCGACTGAGCCACGGCGGGTCGCGCTGCTCGGGTCGACCGGGTCGATCGGCACGCAGACGGTCGACGTGCTGACCGCGCATCCCGACCTGTTTCGCGTGGTGGCCCTGGCCACGGGATCCAACCGGGCGCTATTGGAGGCGCAGGCCAGGCGCCTGGGCGTGGCCGTCACGGCGGTCGGAGCCACGGCCGAGGGCCTGGTCGACCTGGCCACTCGCGACGACGTCGACCTCGTCGTGATCGCCACGGGCGGGGTCGTGAGCCTGCGACCCGTCCTGGCTGCGCTCAAGGCGGGGAAGATCGTGGCCACGGCCAACAAGGAGACGCTGGTCATGGGCGGCCATCTGGTCATGCCGGAAGCCCGCCGGCTGGCCGCCGAGCGTGCCGCGATCGCTCCCGCCGACGCCTTCGCCAGCCCGCTTGCCTGGGTCCGGCCCATCGATTCGGAACATTCGGCCATCTGGCAGTGTCTCGTCGGCGAAACCATGTCGACGGTCGCGGGGCTCATCCTCACCGCGTCCGGTGGTCCGTTCCTGGACGCGACCGCACAGGAGCTGGCGACGGTCACGCCGGAACGGGCCCTCCAACACCCCACCTGGACCATGGGAGCCAAGATCACCATCGACTCCGCGACCCTCGCCAACAAGGGCCTGGAGGTCATCGAGGCGCACTGGCTGTACGATGTCGACTACGACGCCATCGAGGTCGTCATCCACCCGCAGAGCGTCGTCCACTCCGCCGTTCGCTTCGTCGACGGCTCCCTCAAGGCCCAATTGGGCACCCCGGATATGCGACTACCCATCCAGTACGCCATGACCTACCCCGACCGTCAACCGTCGCCGGCCGCCGCGCCCGATCTCGTCGCGACGGCTCGCCTGGACTTCCGCGCGCCCGACGTAGGGCGCTTCCCGGCCCTGCGCATCGCCCGCGAGGCGGGTCGGCTGGGGCCGCGTGCCGCCGCTGCTCTCATCGCCGCCGACGATGTCGCCGTGGCCCGGTTCCTTGGCGGCAGCCTGGACTTCGCCGCGATCCCGCGGCTGCTGGAGGCCGCCGTCGACCGCTTCGGATCCAGCGGCGATCCGGAACCCGACATCGACGCGCTGGTCGCACTGGATGCGGAGGTCCGCACGGTGTTCGCGACCGGACCGATCGGCGGTCGCGCGTGACCGGGTTCATCCAGTCGATCATCACGGTCGTCCTGTTCATCGGCATTTTGGGCATCCTCGTCGTCATCCACGAACTCGGCCACTTCGTGACCGCTCGGCTGGCGAACGTTCGCGTCCTGGAGTTCGGGGTCGGGTTCCCGCCACGGGCCAAGGTGCTGCGCAGCAAGGGCGAGACGCTGTACACGCTCAACTGGCTACCGATCGGCGGTTTCGTCAAGCTGGAGGGCGAGGACGGCGATGCGACGGACGATCCGCGTTCCTTCGCGGTCCAGCGCTGGCTCACGAAGATGCTCATCCTCGTCGCCGGCGTGGCCATGAACGTTGTGCTTGCGTTCGCGATCTTCACGGCCATCGCGCTCGGTGGCGACCCGACCATCGGCGTCCGGATCGGCAACGTCCAGGCGGGGTCGCCTGCCGCGGGGGCCGGCGTCGTCGCCGGTGATTCCCTCGTCAGCATCGACGGCGGCTACTACAGCGCGTTCGAGGGCGAATCGCTGCTCGGTGCCCTGCAGGCGAGAGCGGGGGACACCCTGGTCCTTGGCTTCGAGCAGGCTGACGGTGCCTTGAAGACCGCCTCCGTCACGCTCCGCGACCGGGCCGCGGTCGACGCCGGCCAGGGTGCCCTCGGCGTATCCGATCTCTCGGCGATGACGACGGATGTGTCGATCGGCTACTCGCTGCCGGAAGCTGTGGGGGTCGGGGCCGGGCGGACAGTGGATGCGCTGGGGCTCATCGTGGAAGGCCTCGGCACCCTCGTCTCGTCGGTCGCGACTGACCCAACCCAGCCGCCCCCGGTCGCGGGCCCGGTCGGCATCGCCACCCAGATCGGCGACGTCTTCTGGCAGCTCGGTCCCATCGTGACGCTCTACGTGGCGGGCATCCTGTCGGCCAACCTCGCGGTGGTCAACATCCTGCCGTTCCCGCCGCTCGATGGTGGCCGGATGCTGATCATCACCCTGAAGGCCCTCTTCGGCGCCCGGATCAGCCTCCGCGCGGAACGCCTGACCTACCTCGTCGGGTTCGTGTTCCTGTTCGCCTTCCTCATCTGGATCACCGGGTTCGATATCATCCGGGGCCTCTCCGGGGGAACCTAGGCACCCATGGCATCTCTCGATCAGCTCCGGCCGATACGCCGAGCATCCGTGAGCGTCGACGTCGGCGGCGTCCTCGTGGGCAGCGCCCACCCGGTCGTCGTTCAGTCGATGACCAATACGGACACCGTCGATGCCGACGCCACCGCGATCCAGGTCGCCCGCCTGGCTCATGCCGGATCGCAGCTGGTGCGCATCACCGTCAACACGGACGAGGCCGCCGCGGCCGTCCCCGAGATGATGCGCAAGCTCCGGGACAACCTTGGCGTGGACGTGCCGGTCATCGGCGACTTCCACTACAACGGCCACAAGCTGCTGGTCGACCATCCGGAGACGGCGGCCCTGCTCGCGAAATATCGGATCAACCCGGGGAACGTCGGAGCCAAACGGCATGACGAGCACTTCGCGACGATCGTCAGGGTCGCCATCGACAACGACAAGCCGGTCCGGATCGGGGTCAACTGGGGTTCCCTCGACCAGGCCATCCTGACCGAACTCATGGACGAGAACGCTCGACTCACCGAGCCCCGTGATGCGCGCGACGTGATGATCGAGGCGATGCTCCAGTCCGCCCTGCGCTCCGCCGAGCTTGCCGAGCAGACCGGGATGCGTCACGACCGGATCATCATCAGCGCCAAGGTCTCCGGCGTTCGTGATCTCGTCGACGTCTATCGCCTGCTTGCCGAGCGCTGCGACTACCCACTCCACCTGGGCCTGACCGAGGCCGGGATGGGCGACAAGGGCATCATCGCCTCGACCGCCGGCCTGGCGATCCTGCTCAACGAGGGAATCGGCGACACGATCCGCGTGTCGCTCACCCCGGAGCCGGGTGCGCCTCGCGAGCGTGAGGTCGAGATCGCCCAACAGGTCCTCCAGTCGATGGGCCTGCGCTCGTTCCTGCCCCAGATCAGCGCTTGCCCCGGCTGCGGTCGAACGACATCCACGTTCTTCCAGGAGATGGCCCAGCAGATCCAGGGCTATGTCAAGGAACAGATGCCCGTCTGGCGCGAGACCCATCCGGGCGCGGAGGAGCTGCGCGTCGCCGTCATGGGCTGCGTGGTCAACGGTCCGGGCGAGGGCAAGCACGCGGACATCGGGATCAGCCTGCCGGGCACGTTCGAGGAGCCCGTCGCGCCGGTGTTCATCGACGGCCAGCTCGACCGCACGCTCCGTGGTGACGGTCTGGTAGCGGAGTTCATCACGATCCTGGACGAGTACGTGGCGAAGCGGTACCCGACGCCCGCCTGAACGTGGTTTGAGCTTGGTTGACCGCGTTGCAACCGTGTTGCGACCGCTCCGGTCCTGGAGGGACCGCGTTGGTGGCAAACGTGTATGGCCGCCAGCCGAGTCCGACTTGCCACGCGAGAATCGACGATGTTCACGAGGAACCCGTGCAGGTCGCGGTCCTTACAGGACCGCGCGGGCCCCGACAGCTAGCCCCGAACGCCCGCCTGAGCGTGGTTTGAGCGTCCACCCGTCCGGGTGTATAGTTCGGCCCAACCGAATGGCCGCTCCGCGACGTGGGTGACCCCCACGTTTCTTTTTGAGCGGCTGTTCTTCGACCTTGCAGATTTCGGAATGGAGGCACTCGTGAGTCGTGACTTCGTTGGTGCCCTCCTACAGCTCAACGCAGAGAAGCAGATCTCGCGGGAGCATCTGATCGGAGCGGTCGAGGACGGCATCCAGTCCGCCTACCGACGGGTCGCCGGCGATGAGGATATCCACGTCCGCATCGATGTGGAGACCGGCAAGATCCGGGTCTACCGGGCCCGCCTGGTCGTCGAGGAGATCGAGGACGAGCAGAGCCAGATCACCGTCGAGGACGCCAAGGCGTTCGATGCGGCCGCGACGCCTGGCGACATGGTCGAGACCGAGCAGCTGGACGGCGATGTCTTCGGCCGGATCGGCGCCCAGACCGCCAAGCAGATCGTCCTGCAGCGCATCCGTGAGGTCGAGCGCGACCAGGTCTTCGACCAGTTCGCGAGCCGCGAAGGCGAGCTGATGAACGGCACCGTCAACCGGGTCGAACCGCGCGCGATCATCCTCGACGTCGGCAAGAACGTGGAGGCGATCCTCGCCACCACGGAACAGTCCGCCCTGGAGCACTACCGCATCGGCCAGAACGTCAAGGCGTTCGTCCTGGAAGTCCGGCGCACGCCGCGTGGTCCGCAGATCTTCGTCAGCCGTTCCCACAAGGGGTTTCTCAAGCGCCTGTTCGAGCTTGAAGTTCCCGAGATCCACAGCGGGACCGTCGAGATCAAGGCGATCGCCCGCGAGGCGGGCAGCCGCTCCAAGGTCGCCGTCGCGTCCCGTCAGGAGGGTCTCGATCCGGTCGGCGCGACCGTGGGCCAGCGCGGCGCCCGCGTCCAGGCCGTCGTCGCAGAGCTGTCCGGCGAGAAGATCGATGTCATCCCGTGGAGCGACGATGCCGGCATCTTCGTCGCCAATGCGCTCAGCCCCGCCCAGGTCCTCGGTGTCGATATCGACGAGGACAACCGTATCGCCAACGTGACCGTCCCGGAGCGGATGCTGTCGCTCGCTATCGGCCGTGAGGGCCAGAACGCCCGGCTGGCCGCGCGCCTGACCGGCTGGCGGATCGACATCCGTAGTGATGTTTCCGTCGCCGAGGCGAGGGCCGTCGCTGCCGAAGCCGAGACCGCGACCGCCGCCAAAGCCGAAGCGCCGACCGAGCCCGTCGTCGAAGCCCCGGCCAAGCCGAAGCGGGTTACCAAGAAGGCCGCAGCCGATGCTGGCGCCGATGTTGTCGTGGAGGGCGCGGTCGATGCGCCCGCCAAGGCGAAGCGCGTGACGAAGAAACCGGCTGTCGCTTCTGCCGAAGCCGAACCGGCGACCGCCGCAGCAAAGCCCAAGGCCGCCGCGAAGAAGCCGGCTACCGCACCCGCGGTGGCTGGCCCGGCGACCATCGCCAAGCCCAAGGCCGCCGCGAGGAAGCCGTCTGCGAAGAAAGCCGCGACGAAGTCCGCCAAGGCGACCGAAGAGGTGGCGTCGTAGCCGCCCGGTCCGCGCCAAGGAGCGTCCCGGATCGGTCGTGCGTGGCCTGTCGGTCGGTCCGGCCAAAGGCGGAGTTGCAACGGATCGTCCGGATGCCTGACGGTACCGTCCGCATCGATCCGACCGGTCGCCTCGCCGGCCGCGGTGCGTACATCTGCCGGACCGGCGACTGCGCGATCCGCGCGCTCGACAAGGGCGCCCTGGGTCGAGCCCTCAAGACATCCATCCCCGCCGCGATGCGCGATGCGCTGCTCGCGGACATCCCCACTGACATGACCATCCAAGGAGGCACTCGTGGCCAGGAGTAGGAGCGGCACCCGCGGACGTCGCGGGCCGCGCAAGCCGCCGCGTCGCGACGGTACATTCACACCCGGGCAGGTCCAGGTGGCCGACCCGCGCGAGCGTGGCGCGATCGAGCTACCCGGCACGATCACCGTCAAGGAGCTCGCCGAAGTCCTGTCGGTCAACCCGGCGGACGTCATCCGCGAGCTGATCAAGAGCGGGATCTTCGCGACGATCAACCAGCTCATCGACCGCGACACCGCGTCGCTGGTCGCGGGTGAGCTTGGCTTCGAAGTCGCCGAGACCGTCGCCGCCGGCGCGGGTGGCGTGGAAGGCGAGGGCGAAGGCCCCGTCGCCGAAGCGACCAAGGAAGTCCTGTACGAGGAGGACGACGCGTCCCTCCTGGAGCCACGGGCGCCGATCGTGACCGTCATGGGTCACGTGGACCACGGCAAGACGAGCCTCCTCGATGCGATCCGCGCGACCGAGGTCGCCTCAGGCGAGCGCGGCGGGATCACCCAGCACATCGGTGCCAGCGAAGTCACCCATGACGGTAAGCGCGTCGTCTTCCTCGACACGCCGGGTCACGAGGCGTTCACCGCCATGCGTGCCCGCGGCGCGCGGGTCACCGATATCGCCGTGGTCGTCGTCGCGGCGGACGATGGCGTCATGCCCCAGACGCTCGAGGCGATCAGCCACGCGAAGGCGGCCAAGGTCCCGATCATCATCGCGATGAACAAGATCGACAAGCCTGACGCCAACACGGACCGGGTCAAGACCGAACTGACGGAAGCGGGCATCGTCGTCGAGGAGTACGGCGGCGACGTGCCGCTTGTGCCGGTCTCTGCGAAGACCCGCGTCGGCCTTGACGAGCTGATCGAGATGATCCTGCTCGTCGCGGACCTGCAGGAGCTCAAGGCCAACCCGAAGCGCAGTGCGATCGGCACGATCGTGGAAGCGCAGCTCGACAAGAGCCGTGGTCCGATCGCGACCGCGCTCGTCCAGACCGGGACGCTCAACGTCGGCGACATCATCGTCGTCGGCGAGACATTCGGGCGCGTCCGGGCGCTCGAGAACGACCTGGGCAAGCGCGTCAAGAAAGCCGGTCCGTCCACGGCCGTGGTCATCCTTGGCCTCGGCGGGGTGCCCGCTGCCGGCGACATCCTGCGCGTCGTAAGCGATGAGAAGGCGGCCCGCTCCCTGGTGGAGACCCGCAAGATCGATGCGGCCAACAAGGCCGGCGACGGCAGTGGCCGCGCGACCCTGGAGGACCTCTACCGTCAGATCCAGGCCGGTCAGGCCAAGGAACTGCGGATCATCCTCAAGGCCGACGTGTCCGGTTCGCTGGGCGCCATCACACATGCGCTGGAGCAGCTCGACCAGGACGAGGTCCGCCTCAACGTCCTGCTCGAGGGTGCCGGCGACATCACCGACAACGACATCATGCTGGCCGCCGCTTCCGATGCGGTCGTGGTCGGGTTCAACACCAAGATCACCGACACCGCCCGCCGCTCGGCCGAGGCCGAGGGCGTGGACATCCGCCTCTACGACATCATCTACAAGCTGACGGACGACCTCGGAGCCGCGCTCAAGGGCCTTCTCGAGCCGGTCGTGGTCGAAGTCGTCGAGGGCCGCGCAGAGGTCCGCCAGATCTTTCGCGTCGGCAAGAGCACGGTCATCGCCGGCTCGTTCGTCACTGACGGTAGGATGGTGCGCGGTGGCGCTCGCGTGTGGCGTGGCGGCAAGGTGGTCGCCACCGACAAGGTCGAGTCATTGCGCCGCTTCCGCGACGATGTTCGGGAAGTCGCGACCAACTACGAATGCGGCATCGGGCTCGCCAACTACCACGACCTGGAAGAGGGCGATATCATCGAATGCTTCACCTCGCAGACGGTCAGCCGCGCGATCGCGGGGTAGGGCGCCCGTGACGCCGCGGGCGGGCGGCACCGGCATGCGCCCTGGTCCTGCCCGATGAGCCAGCGAACGGATCGGGTCGACGAATTGCTGCGTCAGGAGATCGGCAGCATCGTGGCGCGCGAGATCGCCGATCCCCGCGTGGGCTTCGCGACGATCACCAAGGTGGAGACAGATCGCGAGCTGCGGCACGCCAAGGTCTGGGTCAGCGTCATCGGGCAGCCCAAGGAACGCTCCGAGACGATCGCGGCGCTGACCCACGCGATGCCGTTCGTGCGGCACCAGTTGGGCGATCGCCTGCGCATCAAGCGGATCCCGATGCTCCATGTCGTGCTCGACGACACGTCCGAGCGTGGCACGCGCATCCTGCAGCTGATCGACGAATTGAACGCCGGTCGTATCCCGGATCCGGACCCGATGACAGGCGAATCGTTGCCGACACCGGTCGCGCGATTGCCACATGAGGGCGACCTCGCCGACGAGCCCGCACCCGCGGTCATCCCGCCGAAGCCGCGCCGCCGCCGGACGACTGGTCGCGGCACGCCGCAGCGAGGCCGACGATGATCGACGTCCTGTCGGCCTACCTCGACGCCGTCCCGGACGAGGTCGTCGCGCGCTTGCGCGGCGCCCGCCGCGTCCTGGCGGTCAGCCATGAGAATCCGGATGCCGATACGCTGGGCGCGACCCTGGGGATCGTCCGGATCGTCGAGGCGCTCGGCGGCACGGCGGACGCGATCTGCCAGGATGAGCCGCCACCCCTCTACGCGTTCATGCCCGGCATCGAGCGCTTCCGACTGGATCCCGACACTACGGCAGCCTACGACCTGCTCGTCATCTCGGATTGCGGGGCGCTCTCGCGGATCGGTGACGTGGGCGTGCGGCATGCGGACCTGTTGGCGCGGCTACCGCGGGTGATCGTCGACCACCACGCGTCGAACGACTCAGCCGAGGTCGGCGACTGGATCGAGCCGGCGTCGTCGGCGACCTGCGAGATGGTCACGTTGCTTGCCGCGCGGCTTGGCGTGCCGTTGACCCGGGACGATGGCGACCTCGCCGCCGACCTGATCGCCGGTATCGTGATGGACACATCCACGTTCGCGCACCCGAACGTCACGCCCAGGACATTGGCCGTCGCGGCGGCCCTGGTCGACGCCGGCGCACCCCTGTCCGACGCTTCCCGGCAGTTGTACCGGACCAAACCCGAAGCCCAGCTGCGGTTGTTCGGGCGCATCCTCGCGCGCCTCGAGAGCACTGACGAGGGCAAGATCATCTGGTCGACGCTCACCGACGAGGATGTCGAGGCGACCGGAGCGCTGCGAGCGCACTCAGAGGGGATCATCGACCTGCTCTCGCAGTCCGAGACTGCCGAGGTCGCGATCCTGTTCAAGGAAGCCCCCGAGGCGACCCGGATCAGCGTCCGCACCAAGCCGGGCGGCGTGGACGCCACCGTACTGACCGGCGCCTTCGGTGGCGGCGGACACGCTCGGGCTTCGGGTGCCAGCTTCGATGGCGCAGTTGACGCGGCGCGCGACGCAGTCGTGGCCGAGGCCCGGCGCCTCGTCGCCGACATCCGGCGCTAGGCGCGAGCGCAGCCTCGTGGCTCGATCGTCGCTGGGGCCCGGGCTGGACGGCATCCTGGTCATCCACAAGCCGGCAGGTCCGACGTCGCATGACGTGGTCGCCCTGGTCCGACGTCTTGCGGCCACGAAGCGCGTGGGCCACGGCGGGACCCTCGATCCGTTCGCCGGCGGGGTGCTCCCGATCTTCCTGGGGCACGCCACGCGTGTCGTCGAGTACCACCTGGGCGATACGAAGCGTTATCGGGCCACGGTCTGTTTCGGCGGCTCCTCCGCGACAGACGACCTTGAAGGCGAGATCACGCCGTCCGATGGCGCCGCGCCGTCGCGAGAGGCCGTGGAAAACGCCCTGACTGCGATGGTGGGGGTCGTCTCGCAGCGACCGCCCGCGTACAGCGCCATCAAGGTGGGTGGACGCCGCGCATACGCGATGGCCAGGGCAGGGGAGACCGTCGTCCTGGCGGAGCGCGAGGTCACGCTCCACGAGCTTGCGATGACGAGTTGGGACGACACGGACTCGGACCGACCGATCGCCATCGTCGACGTGCTGTGTTCAGCCGGCACGTACGTGCGGGCCATCGCGCGCGACCTCGGCGAAGCGGTCGGGAGCAGCGCCTACCTGGGTGCGTTGACCCGGAACGCGTCGGGGCCGTTCGAACTGGTCGACGCCATCCCGCTGGATGATGTGCGCGCGGCGGCGGGAGACGGACCGGCAGGCCTGACCGGGCTGCTCCGTCCGATCGACGACGGGCTCGACGCCTTCCCGAGCATCGACCTGACCGAGACCGAGCTGGCGGCCGTCGCCCGCGGGCAGTACGTGCGGCCGGTCGCTGGGATCCCGGCCGGCTCGACGCACTATCGGCTGCGCGGCCCTGACGGGAGACTCGCGGCGATCGCCAGCGCGGACGGCACGCGACTGGCCCCGGACAAGGTCTTCGTGAGTCCGGCCGGGTCGTCGGTAGCGTCGGCCGCCGCGTCCGACGACTGAGCGATGGAAGTCGTCCAGGGCGTCGATCGGTTGACGGCGGGTCTCGGGTCCGTCTTCGTCGTCGTCGGTGTCTTCGATGGGCTTCATCTGGGTCACGCCTACCTGCTGCAGCATCTCGTGGCGGAGGCGATCTCGCGGGTATCGGCGCCTACCGTCATCACCTTCGACCATCACCCCGATGAAGTCCTCCTTGGCAACGCACCACCGCTCCTCATCGATCCGGGCGAGCGGCTGGAGCGACTTGCCGCGGCTGGTGTCGCGGTCACGGTGGTCCAGCACTTCGACGATGAGCTGCGGCGGACGACCTACGACGCGTTTGTCAGGCGGATCCGCTCGCGGGTCGAATTGCGCGGCTTCCTCATGACGCCGGATGCCGCATTCGGCTTCGAACGGCAAGGCACGCCCGAGGCCCTGACGGTGCTGGCGGCCAACGATGGCTTCGAGGTCGTCGTGGTGCCACCATTCGATCTCGACGGACGGCAGGTCCGCAGCACGGCGATCCGCGAGGCGATCCGGACGGGCGAGCTCGCGGCTGCGGCCCAGTTGCTCGGGCGGCCCGTCACCCTGACGGGATGGTCCGTGGAGGGACGGCTCACCTTCGAACTGCCGATGGCGGTGCCGCCGGACGGTCGCTACGAGGCGTTCGTGGACGGGGCGCCTTCGGAGGTCGGGGTGGCCGGAGGCGTGGTCCGTCTCGCCGACGGAGTTCGAACGGGTCGCCTATCGGTGAGCTTCGCCTGACCTGATACGGTGCGGCCATGCGTGCGTCGGTCCGGGCACTGCTCATCGCGGTATCGATGGTCCTGATCCTGGGTTGCGCGACATCACCGACCGCCAGTAGCGAAGTCCGCGTCGCCACGAGTACGCAAGGTGCGTTCGATGTCGGGTGCCCGGCGGCGCTGATCGAGGGAGAGCTCATCGCGGACGAGAGCTCCGGGACCGCGATCCACAACGCGTCGGGTTGGACCGACGTGGTCTGGCCCTTCGGGTTTTCGGCCCGTCTGGTCGACCAGCGGAGCGAGGTGGTCGATGCTGCCGGATCGACGGTCGCGAAGACCGGAGAAACAGTCAAGCTCAGTGGCGGGATGATCACCGGTGACGGCCGCTGGAGCACGTGCGGCCCACCACTCGAGCGCCGCTAGGCCAGTGTCACTCCGGTACGGTCGCGCCGTGCCACAGCCATCCCCCCGGTTCGAGCTCGCACAAGTCAACATCGGCCGCCTGCTGGCACCCGTCGAGTCAGCCACCATCGTCGTGTTCGTGGCCCGGTTGGCGCCCATCAACTTGCTTGCGGACGTCAGCCCGGGCTTCGTCTGGCGGCTCGCCACGGCGGACGGCGACGCTACCGCCATCCGGCCATTCGATGACGACCTGATGATCATCAACCTCTCCGTGTGGGAGTCGATCGAATCACTGCGCGCGTTCACCTATTCGACAGCGCACGTCGACGTCCTGCGCAGTCGCCGCGAGTGGTTCGAGCGCCACGTGACCCCACACATGGCGATGTGGTGGGTGCCGGCTGGCCATCGACCAAACGGTCGATGAGGCGAAGGCGTGGCTGGCGACCCTCGAACGCCTCGGGCCGACGCCGGATGCCTTTACGTTCAAGGACGCGTTCGAGGCTCCCGCGAGCACCCGAGAGGCCGGCTCGTGACTCGTGCACGGCTCCAGATGAAGGAGCTGAAGCCTGGTCTCGAGGACTGGGAGTCGATGTAGTACCCGAGTCAGGACTACCCACCAGGGTCCGAGGCAAGCGATCGAACCGACGCTCCCGCTCCTGCTTGACGTTCAGCATCGGCTGACCGACGCCCGCCCCGGGGCAGCTTCACCCATACGCGCGCCCGGGCAGCCTTAGCGTCCGGATCGGGGGCTTGGAGGGTCTGCTGGCCGGTTCGCCACGCTCGGATCGAGTACGCCGAGCGCCCGGCGGTGCTCGATCCGGTCGCTAGTGCCGGCACCACGCGCAGATGGGAAGACCTGGGGTGTGTGGTTCCCGGATGCCACTCCGGGTGGCACTAGACTGGGTTCCGGGCCGGTTCGGACCGCGAGGGAGGCCTTGCACGCTCACGATGATGGAGGAACCGGCATCTCGAAGGTTGAGTACGCCTGGATCCATTGCTAGGGCCATCCCCGGTGGCGGTATGGGGATACCAGCCTCTCGCGCCCGACCATCAGCCACGCTCGGGCGTGCATGTTCGCGCTCAGCCTGCTACAGTCCGTCGGTCATAACAGAAGTAACCGATAGAAGTTCGTGTTCGGAGGAACGAGTGCCGCTCGCGCGGGAAGAGAAGCAGGAGATCATCACCGGGTTCGCCACCAAGGAAGGTGACACCGGTTCACCGGAGGTCCAGGTCGCACTCCTGACGGAGCGGATCAAGGAACTGACCGGGCATCTTCGTAGCTTCCCCAAGGACAATCATTCGCGCCGCGGCCTCCTCAAGCTCGTCGGCCAGCGCCGCCGCCTTCTCGCCTACCTGATGAAGAAGGACAGCGCGCGCTACCGTGTCGTCATCGGACGACTCGGACTCCGCCGCTAGCGACGCCGCTCCCGGACCCTGGGCGACCCCCAGGGTCCCATCGCGCTCGACGCCCAACGGCCCGGAGTGGTCGACCTGTAGACAGGTCGGGATCCTCCTCCACGGACATGGAGGAAACACACTTGCCCCAGACATTCGAGACCCAGATCGGCGGCCGCACGCTCACGATCGAGACCGGTCGACTCGCCGGCCTCGCCGGCGGCGCCGTCACCGTCCGCTACGGCGACACCATGGTGCTCGGCACCGCCAATCGCTCCGAGCCGCGGCCTGGGCTGGATTTCTTCCCGCTCACCGTCGAGTTCGAAGAGCGCATGTACGCAGCCGGCAAGATCCCCGGCGGGTTCATCAAGCGTGAGGCCCGGGCCTCCGAAGCCGCGACCCTGGCCGCGCGCCAGACGGATCGCCCGATCCGCCCGCTCTTCCCCGAGGGCTACAAGGACGATATCCAGCTGGTGATCACCGTCCTCTCGACGGACCAGGAGAACGAGCCGGACGTCATCGGCACCATCGCCGCGTCCGCCGCCCTGACCATCAGTGAGATCCCGTTCGCGGGCCCGATCGGCGCCGTACGCATCGGCCGCATCAACGGCGAGTTCGTGGTCAACCCCACCTACAGCGAACTGGCCGACTCGGAGCTCGACCTCGTGGTCTCCGGCACGCGCGACGCGATCATGATGGTCGAGGCGGGCGCCAAGCTCCTGCCCGAGTCCGTCATGGCCGAGGCCATCCTGTTCGGCCATCGCGCCCTGCAGCCGCTCGTGGATCTCCAGGAGGAGCTCCAGAAGGCTGTCGGCAAGGCCAAGAGCATCCCGTTCCTCGAGGCCGGCATCGGTTCGGTCCTCGACTTCGCCGCCAAGGCGGACGCCGGCGACGAGTTCGTGATCGTCGACGTCGAGACGACCGGCACCGATCCCAAGATGGCCGACCTCGTCGAGATCGCCGCGGTCAAGGTCAAGGGCGGGAAGATCACGGACCGCTGGTCCACGCTGGTCAACCCCGGCCGCAAGATCCTGGGCAACCAGATGCACGGCATCACCGACAAGGACGTCGCGAAGGCATCGACCCCCGCCGACGCCGCCAAGCAGGCCGTCAAGTTCATCGGTGGAGCCACGATCGTGGGCCACTCGGTCGGGTTCGACCTCGGCTTCCTGGAGGCCGCACTGGCCGATGGGACCCGCTTCGAGCAGGGCCGCTACCTCGACACCCTGACGATCGCCCGCGAGGGCTATCCGGACCTCGAGAACTACAAGCTCGAGACCCTCTCTCGATTCTTCGGCATCGAACTCGCGCAGGCGCACCGCGCCGGCCCCGACGCCGAGGCGACCGCCAACCTGCTCATCTGGTTCGGCAGCGACCTGCCGGGCCGCATCGCCGCCCTCAAGGAGGGCATCGCCAACTCCTTCCGGGCCAACCGGACCGGAGGCGACTCCAAAGCCATCCTGGAGGCCGCCCGTCGTGAGGCGCGCGTCAGCAAGGCCCTGTTCAGCCTCATCAACAAGAAGGTCGCCCGCAAGCTGGTCCTCGACGAGGGCATCCGCATGGATGGCCGCGGCGTGACCGAGCTGCGCAAGATCTCGGTGGAAGTGGGCCTCGTACCGCGTGCTCACGGCTCGGGAGTCTTCACCCGCGGTGAGACGCAGGTCCTGACCGTCGCCACCCTGGGCGCATCCAGCGATGTCCAGCGGATCGACACGATCAGCCCGAAGACCGAGAAGCGCTACATCCATCACTACAACTTCCCGCCCTATTCCACGGGCGAGAACAAGCCGATGCGTGGCCCCAGCCGTCGCGACATCGGGCACGGCAACCTGGCCGAGCGCGCGCTCTACCCGGTCCTGCCGAGCCACGACGAATTCCCGTATGTCATCCGGCTCGTGTCCGAGTGCATGTCGTCCAACGGTTCGACGTCGATGGCGTCGACCTGCGGCTCGACCCTTGCCCTGATGGACGCCGGCGTCCCGATCTCCGCCCCGGTCGCCGGCGCGGCGATGGGCCTGATCAGCGAGCCGGACGGCCGGTTCGTGGTCCTGACCGACATCCTGGGCAAGGAGGACTCGGTCGGCGACATGGACTTCAAGGTGACCGGCACGCGGGACGGCATCACCGCCCTGCAGATGGACATCAAGGTCAAGGGCATCAACGAGGCGATCATCCGCGGCGGTCTGGAGCAAGCCCTCGCGGCTCGTCTCGAGATCCTCGACAAGATGGTCGAAGTCATGCCGGAGACCCGCTCCGAGATGAGCGACTTCGCACCGCGCATCACCACGATCAAGATCAACCCCGAGAAGATCCGCGAGATCATCGGCAAGGGTGGATCGATGATCCGCAAGATCCAGGAAGAGACCTCGACCGAGATCAACGTCGAGGACGACGGCACGGTCGAGATCGCGGCTGTGTCCGGTGAGAACGCCCGCAAGGCCATCGACTGGATCAACAGCCTGACCCGTGAGGTCGAGGTGGGCGCCCTGTACATGGGCAAGGTCACCCGGATCATGGGCTTCGGCGCCTTCGTCGAGATCATGCCCGGCAAGGAAGGCCTCGTCCGCATCGGCGAACTGGCCGACTACCACGTTCCGACCGTCGAGGACGTCGTGTCCGTCGGCGACGAGATCATGGTGGTCGTGCTCGAAGTCGACCGCCAGGGTCGAGTCAACCTGTCGCGCAAGGCCGCGATGCAGCGCCACCTGGCCAAGGATCCCGCATAGGGTCCCTGCGCCAAGGCGCCTTCACCCGTCACTCGCGACGAGCCGCCGGGACACCGGCGGCTCTTCCGTGTCCGGCGTCGCGTCGCGCGACCGTCTTCCACGCCTACGTGCTCCTACCAGGACCGCGATCGGAACGAGTCGCCTGTGGACCGACGACATGATCGACCGGATCTGTCCGAATCCGCATGCGGCCACGCTCATTCATCCCGGATCGGGTATTGGCAGGATCGTGCCGGTCGTGCCAGGCGTGCCAGGCGGCCGCGGCGGATCGGGCTGGAGCCGCTGGTATACTCCCGCCGTGCCCGGACAAGCGACAGAGCGTGCGGAGCCATGCCCAGGATGAACGGCCAACCACTCACCGTCGCCGTCGTCGGCGCAACCGGCGTCGTCGGGCGGACGATGATCCAGGTCTTGCAGGAACGCGACTTCCCGGTCGGGGAGTTGCGCTTGCTCGCGTCCGGCCGATCCTCGGGCCGCAGCGTCTCCGTGGGCGACCGGACCATCAGGATCGCTGAAGCCGTACCCGAATCCTTCGAAGGCGTCGACATCGCGCTGTTCTCAGCAGGCGCGGACATCTCGCGCGAGCTTGCGCCGGCGGCTGTTGCCCGAGGCGCGACGGTCATCGATAACTCGTCTGCCTGGCGGATGGACCCGACCATCCCGCTCGTCGTGTCACAGGTCAACCCACGCGACCTCCAGGGCCACCAAGGGATCGTCGCCAACCCGAACTGTTCGACGATGCAACTCGCCCCGGTCCTGATGGCGCTGCGCGACAGCGTGGGCCTGGTGCGGGTCGTCGTGGATACGTACCAATCTGTCTCCGGGACCGGCGCAGACGCGATCGCCGAGCTCGAGGGCCAGATCCGCGCACACGTCCTCGGCGAGCCCAAGGTCGCATCGGTCTATCCGCACGCCATCGCGTTCAACGCGCTCCCGGAGATCGACGTCTTCCTGCCCAATGGGTACACCAAGGAGGAGTGGAAGGTCGTGATGGAGGATCGCAAGATCCTGGGCCTGCCGGATCTGCGCATCTCTTGCACGGCGGTGCGCATCCCGGTGTTCGTCAGCCACTCGGAGGCGGTTCACGTGGAGACCCGTGACCCGCTCACGCCGGCCCGGGCTCGAGAGCTCTTCGCGGCCGTCACGGGCGTGATCGTCCGCGACGATCCTGAGGCGCACGACTACCCGCTGGCCACGGACGCGACCGGTCGCGATGAGATCTTTGTCGGCCGGGTCCGGCAGGACGTCTCCATCCCGGACGATCGCGGTATCGCGTTCTGGGTCGTATCGGACAACCTGCGCAAAGGCGCGGCGACCAATGCGATCGAGATCGCCGAGGTCCTCGTCGCGCGTGACTGGGTCAGCCACGCATCTTCTCGCGGCGCCACGCCATATCAAGCCCAGGAGTCCCTCGCGGAGGCCATGGCGTGACCGAGGTCGAGCGCCGGGTGGCGCTCGAGGCGATCGCTGCCGACGTCCGCGAGTGCACGCGCTGCCGCCTGCACGAGACACGCACCAAGGCGGTCCCCGGCGAGGGCGACGCCTCCACGGAGGTCGTCTTCGTCGGCGAGGGCCCGGGCGAGCACGAAGACCGGCAGGGCCGACCGTTCGTGGGTGCGTCCGGAGCCCTGCTGACCGAACTCATCGGATCCGTCGGCTGGCAGCGCCAGGACGTATTCATCACGAACGTGGTGAAATGTCGGCCGCCCGGCAATCGCGATCCGCAGCCCGACGAGATCGAAGCGTGTGGTGTCCACCTCCGCCGACAGATGGAGGTCCTTGACCCGGCCGTCGTCGTGACGGTTGGCAAGCACTCACTCGAACGGTTTCGTCCAGGTGACCGCATCAGCCGCGTCCACGGCAGCACTCGTCCGATCGATCCTGCGACGGGCGTTCGCTCCGGCCTCGCGTTCGCCATGTACCACCCAGCGTTCGCGCTCTATCAGGGCTCCAACCGTCCGACGCTCTTCGAGGATATGGCCAAGCTCCCCGGCGCCGTGGCCGTCTCGCGAGAGCGCAGGATGCACGCCCAGGCCGCGATCCAGATCGCTGACCCCATCACCCGCAGCACACCCACAGAACCCGCCCTCACATCGGCGGAACTCGCCGACATCGATCAACTGACACTCTTCTAGCACACACTCAAGGACGCACATGCCAACCAAGAAACAGACCGACCCAGGCCCGAACATGGACACGCCGCTCCGCATCATCCCGCTCGGCGGGGTGGGGGAGATCGGCAAGAACATGTACGTGTTCGAGTATGGCGACGACATCGTCGTCATCGATTGCGGACTCATGTTCCCGGACGCGGAGATGTTCGGCATCGACCTCGTCATCCCTGACGTCACCTACCTCAAGGAGAACCGCTCCAAGGTCAAGGCGTTCCTCATCACCCATGCCCACGAGGACCACGTCGGCGCCCTGCCGTACGTCCTCCCGGAATTCCCGGGCGTCCCCGTCTACGCCAGTACGCTGGCCCGCGGCCTGCTGGGCAACAAGATCAAGGAGCACAAGCTCCACAACAACCCGCTGCGCGCCCTGGACCCGGGCGACGAGCTGGATATCGGGCCGTTCCACGTGATCCCATTCCGGGTGGGCCACTCTATCCCGGACGCGATGGGCATCGCCCTGCGAACGCCCGTCGGTACGATCGTCCACACCGGCGACTTCAAGTTCGACCACACGCCGGTCGACGGGAAGCTGTCCGATTTCGCGATCCTCGCCAAGCTGGGAGCCGAGGGCGTCGCCGTACTGTTGTCGGACTCGACGAACGCGGAGCGACCCGGGTATACCCCATCCGAGCGGACGGTGGGCGAGGCGTTCCGCGAGATCATGGAGCCGCTCGCGGGTCGGGTCATCGTGGCCACGTTCGCGAGCAACATCGCACGTGTCCAACAGGTGCTGGATGCCTCGGCCGACATGGGTCGCAGCGTGGCTGTCATCGGCCGGTCGATGGAGCAGAACTTCCGGATCGCCACAGACCTTGGCTATCTGACGTACGACCCGTCCATGATCGTGTCCAAGGACAAGATCAAGGATCATCCGGATCCCAAGCTGGTCATCGCCACGACCGGCGCCCAGGGTGAGCCGATGGCCGGCCTGGCGCGGATGGCCAATCGCGATCACCGCTTCGTGGAGATCCAGCCGGGCGACACCGTGATCGTCAGTGCCAGTCCCATCCCGGGCAACGAGGAATCGGTCTCACGCACGGTCGACAACCTGTTCAAGGCCGGTGCGAACGTCTACTACCACGCGATCAAGCGCGCCCATGTGTCCGGCCACGCCAGCCAGGAAGAGCTGAAGCTGATGCTGGGGCTGACGAAGCCCAGGCACTTCATTCCGATGCATGGCGAATTCCGGATGCAGGTCCAGCATGGTCGACTGGCCATCGAGACCGGCGTCGCGCCAGAGAACGTCTTCATCATCGAGAACGGGACACCCATCGAGCTATACGCGGATGGGTCCGCCCGGCGCGCGAATCCGGTGACCGCCGGTTACGTCTACGTGGATGGCCTGTCGGTCGGTGATGTGGGCGATATCGTCCTGCGCGACCGTCGATCCCTCGCGGCGGACGGGATGTTCATGATCGTCGTGACGGTGGACAAGCAGACCGGCAAGGTCATCGGACGTCCCGAGATCGTGACCCGCGGATTCGTCCACCTCAACGAGCGCGATCCGCTGATGGAAGAGGCCGTCGAGCGCGTCATCGCCTCGATCGCGACGCCCGGTGAGCACATCAACGAGATCGCGTTGCTCAAGACCCAGGTCAAGGACGGTGTCTCGCGCTACCTGTATGAGCAGACCAAGCGCCGTCCGATGGTCTTCCCGGTCGTCGTCGAGGTCTGACGATGGCGACACGGCGCCGATCGAGCGCCCGCTCCACCACGAGCCGAGCCCGCAGGACGGGTTCGTCGATCGGGGCCCGGTTCACGCCGGACGTCGTCCGATCCGTCGTGGCCTATGTCTTGTTGATCCTGGGCGCGATGACATTCGTCGCCCTGATCCTGCCCGGGCAGGGGAGCCTGACCAGCTGGTGGACCGGCGTGTTCGCTCCGTGGTTTGGGGCCATGCGCTGGTTGTTGCCGTTCGGCCTCCTGTCAGCGGGCTGGTACCTGGAGACTCGCCATCCCAAAGGCTGGGGTCTCACGCTTTTCGGGATGGCGCTCGCGTACGCCGGGATCCTGGGCATCGCCCAGATCGTCTTCGCCAACCCGTCGTTCTCCGCGGCAGGGCGGATCGGGCGGTTCCTGGAGGGTGCCCTTGAGCCCCTGCTGACCGCGCCCGGTGCGCTGGTCGTGCTCCTGGCGATGGTCCTCCTCGGACTGATGCTCGCCTTCAACCTGCGCCTGGCGGAGCTGACGGCGCCGGTCACGGGAGCCATGACGTGGTTGCGGACGACGACGGCGGAAGCGGTCAAGCGCGATCCGACCGCTCCGGGCGCCACGACTTCCAAGGAGGCGCCAGCACCCGCCACCGGCCGCGGCAGGGCACCGGCTACCCTGAAAGGCTCGGTGACCGTGGCGCCGGCTGGCTCCCCCGGCCAGACCGGGATGTGGGGCCAGGCGGAGGAGGCGGCTCGCAACGCCATCCCCGTTGCTGTCCCGAGCGCCGTGCCCACCTCCGCCACATTCGCGCCCGCACGGACCGTGGGGTCCGGGACCGCCGCCGCAGCCGTCGTAGCCGTCGCGGACCCACTGCGTGAGGATCGCGACCCCGATGACGTGACCGACGCCGGCGATTCACCCCTGACGCGCGATCGGATCGACTACATCCTGCCGCCGACCACGCTGCTCGATGACGTGGCGATCCCGATCCACGCCGGTGGGGATGCCGCGGCGCATGCCCACGTCGAAGAGATCATCGTGCGCAAGCTCGCGAGTTTCGGCATCCCGGCCAAGATCGTCGGACGGAATGCCGGACCGGTCGTCACCCAGTACGAAGTCCAGCCGGCTCCGGATATCAAGGTCAGCCGTATCGAGGCCCTCGCAGACGATCTGGCGATGGCGCTCGCCGCGCGCTCGTTGCGCATCGAGGCACCGATCCCGGGCAAGAGCGCCGTGGGCATCGAGATCCCGAACGCCGATTTCAACGTCGTCGCCCTGCGCCGCATCCTCGAGGATGTCGATTTCAAGGCGTCTGGCTCAACGCTGACCTTCGCCCTTGGACGTGACGTGGCGGGCAGGGCCCAGGCGGTGGACCTCGCCAAGATGCCGCATCTGCTGATCGCGGGTGCCACCGGCTCGGGCAAGAGCGTGATGGTCAATGCGCTCATCACCAGCCTGTTGTGCGAGGCGACGCCCCACGACGTGCGGATGATCCTGATGGACCTCAAGCGCGTGGAATTGGCCGCCTACAACGGCCTGCCACACCTGCTCGTGCCGGTCATCACGGAGCCGGAACGCGCCAAAGCGGCCCTCAAGTGGGCCGTCAACGAGATGGAGGCCCGTTACCGGCGACTGGCCGGCGCCTCGGCCCGCAACATCCGGTCGTTCAACGAGACGCGGGTCGATCCGGAAGATCGGATGCCGTACATCATCATCATCATCGACGAGCTCGCCGACCTGATGATGCGCGAGGGCAAGAACGTGGAAGACCCCATCGTCCGTCTCGCCCAGAAGGCGCGCGCGACCGGGATCCACATGGTCCTCGCGACCCAGCGGCCGTCCGTCAATGTCGTCACGGGGCTCATCAAGGCCAACTTCCCCAGCCGCATCGCCTTCGCGATGGCGTCGCAGATCGACTCTCGCACGATCCTTGACTCGCCTGGGGCGGAGGATCTCATCGGGCGAGGCGACATGCTCTACCAGCCGTCCGACCTGCCGCGTGCGATGCGCATGCAGGGTGTCTTCGTCTCTGACCCGGAGATCGGTCGCGTGGTCGGCCACTGGAAGGACCAGATCGAGGACCCGCGCTACGACATGTCGATCATCACCAACGACGAAGAGAGCACGGGCTCCGTCGACGACCTGGCGGATGAGGAGGCCGATCGCCTGCTGCCGGAAGCCGTGGAAGTCATTCGGGAGTACGATCGAGCTTCCGCGTCGCTCCTCCAGCGCCGCCTGAAGGTCGGCTACGCGCGCGCCGCCCGGATGATCGACCAGCTGGAGGCGCGTGGCTACATCGGCCCCTTCGATGGCTCGAACGCCCGTGTGGTCCTCAGGCGGGAAACCGCACCGCCGGCCAGCCAACCGGAGGCCGGACTCGACGAGGACGACGGATGACGACCAGGCAGCAGCTCAGGCGAGCGGTCTCGGGCGACCGCGGCGAGGCCGCACGCGGCATCTCGGCCCAGGCTGCGCCATCCCTGCCGGAGCGCCTGTACGACGCCAGGGAACGCAAGGGCGTCGACCTCTATCGCGCTGAGCGCGATACGAAGATCCGCGCCCGCTACCTGGGTGCCCTCGAGCGCGGCGACTATCGGGAGCTGCCGGGCGCCGTGTACACCAAGGGCTTCCTGCGCAACTACGCGCTCTACCTGGGCATGGACCCAGATGAGGTCCTGGATCAGTGGCGGCGCGAGCGCGGCGATTCGAAGGAGTCCACGCCGGTCCTCGCGGTCCCGCGACCGATGGTGGCGCCGCGCCAGGGGCTGACCTTCTCCCCCAGCCTCGTCGTATTCGCGCTCCTGACGATCGGGGTGCTCGCGTTCGCGGCCTATCTGGGCGTGCAATTACTGCGGTTCGCCAAGCCACCGACGATCGCCGTCACCGATCCGGCCGCGGCGGTCGTTGAAGTGGACGACTCGGCCAAGAGCTACACGTTGCGTGGGACCTCGACGGCCGGCGCCACGGTCAACATCGCCACCCCCGGTCGCGACCCGTACAGCGTCTCGGCGAGTGCCACCGGGTCGTGGACGGCGGACGTCGAACTCCGACGCGGCCGGAACGAGTTCCAGGTCAGCTCGCTCGACCCGGACACCGGCAAGAAGTCGGAGGAGACGGTGGCGCTGTTCATCACGGTGCCATACCTCGTGATCGAAACGCCCACCCTCACGGTGGACCAGCCGACCGAGGGCGCGACCTTCGAGAACGGCGCGATCCCGGTCCAGGGCCGCACGACGAACGCCCAATCCGTAGTCGTCGGCGCGGCGTACATGGGATCGACCGGACCGGCAACCCCGGCCGGGGGCGAGTCGCCCGCACCACCGGCTGTCCCTGCGCCGATCACCGTCACCGTGGCCGACGATGGCTCCTTCGGGACGCCCCTCGAGCTGACGGCGGGCAAGTGGGCGATCACCGTCACCGCGTCCAGCCCTGAGGGCAAGACCCAGGCGCTCACCCGGAATGTGACCGTTACGTACAAGGGCGTGAACCTCGTCGTCAATGTCCAGGGCGGCCGGGCCTGGGTCAAGGTCTGGGTGGATGGCAAGATCGACGAGCAACTCGGGGTGGCCGGGTCGGTCGTGTCCGATGGCAAGACCCTGACCTTCACCGGCAAGGACTCCATCGAGGTTCGGACCGGTTCCTCCGGTGTCACCTACTTCACGCTCAATGGCACGTCCCTCGGGGCGTTGGGCAAGTCCGGGACGCCCGAAACGTGGCTGTTCGCTCCTCCGGCGCCTCCGGAGAAGACCCAGCGGCGCTAGTGCCAGCCATGCTCGATGAGCGATTGTCAGCCTTGGCGACCCGATTGCAGGCCGTCTGCGTCGAGCGTGGCATGCGCGTCGCGACTGTCGAGTCGTGCACCGGTGGGCTGGTCGGGGCCGCCATCACGACGATCCCCGGGTCGAGTGAGTACTACCTCGGCGGTCTCATCACCTACGCCGACGCGGTCAAGCGCGATCTCGCGGGCGTTCCGACGGACGTGCTCGCGGCCCATGGCGCGGTCTCGGCGCAGGTCGCGCTGGCCATGGCGGAGGGAGTACGGGCGCGTCTGGGTGCCGATGTCGCCGTCTCCGTGACCGGCGTCGCGGGGCCATCGGGTGGTTCAGAGGCCAAGCCAGTGGGCCTGACCTACGTTGGGGTCGCAGACGCGAACGGGACGGACGTCCGCCGCTTCCTCTGGACCGGCGACCGGGCCTCGAACCAGGCCGACAGCGCGGTCGCCGCCCTGGAGCTGGTCCTCGCGCGGGTGGGCGGGTGACCTCGACCATCGGGGCTGGGCTGGCGCCTGCGCGTACGGCCAGGGCCATCCGGCCGGGGGAACGCATCCATGTCGTTGGGATCGCCGGCGCCGGGGCGAGCGCTGCGGCCATCCTCGCGGCGCGCGCTGGAGCCGACGTCACGGGTTGCGATCCTGGCGGTCCGTCGCCGTACACCGTGGCTGTCGAGGCGGCCGGCATCGCGATCTCGTGGGCGCACGATGCGGTGCACGTGACGACCGGGTCCGCCCCGGACCGCTTGGCCGTGACCAAGGCCCTGACGGCGATCGCCCCGGATCACCCGGAACTCGCGGCCGCCCGGGCAGCCGGCGTCCCCGTTGAGGCGTGGCAACAGGTGATCGCAGACGCGGCTGTCGGGCGCACGCTCGTCGGGGTCGCCGGCACGCACGGCAAGAGCACGACGGCGGGCTGGCTGATCCACGTCCTGGTCGAGGCCGGTGTGGACCCGTCCGCGTTCGTCGGTGCGTTGTTGCCATCCGCGCTGACCGGCGGACCTGCGGGCACCGCTCGATGGGGTGGCGGCGACGCGTTCGTCGTCGAGGCCGACGAGTACGCCGGCAACTTCGACCCGTACCAGCCCGATGTCGCGGTCCTCACCTCGGCCGAATGGGATCACCCCGACGTCTTCGCCGATGCGGATGCGGTCGTGGAGGCGTTCACGCGGTGGCTGCAACGCGCGCCAGCGGGGGCGACCCTCGTCGCCAACGCCGGAGATCCCGGTGTCCGGGCCGTGCTCGACCGCTTGGTGGACGAACCGCTCTCGATCGTGCGATACGCCTTGCTGGGCGGGCGGGACGACGCGGCGACCGGTGCAGTCGACCTGAGCGGACTCGTGCTCTCGGCCGACAGAGACGGAACGACCATGAGGATCTCCGGCCTCCAGGCAGCAGGGGATCTGACGGTTCGCCTCTCGACGGCCGGACACCACAACGCCGGAAATGCGTTGGCGGTCGCCGGTGCTGCCCGTGCTTCGGGGTTGGACGCGACGACCATCGTTCAAGGACTCGGGACGTTCTCGGGCGTCGGTCGACGCCTAGAACGCAAGGGCGAGGCCGCGGGTGTCGTCGTCTACGACGACTATGCGCACCACCCCACGGCCATCCGCGAGACGTTGCGGGCCATCCGCCAGCGCGAACCCGAACGACGCGCCTGGGCTGTTTACGAGCCGCTCACCTACCATCGGACGGCCGCGCTGCTCGATGATTTCGCCGAGGCGCTCTCAGGCGCAGATGGTGTCGTGATCGCCGACATCTGGGCCGGACGCGACCCGGACACCACGATCGCTTCGGCTCAGGGGCTCGCCGATGCCGTGGCCGCACGCCGACCCGGGCTCATGGTCGCCGCGCCCGGCAGCGTGGAGGCGAGCGCGGCCTGGCTGGCCGGCGAAGTCCGTCCCGGCGACGTCGTGCTTGTCATGGGCGGCGGCCGAAGCTATCGCATCGGGGAACTGCTGCTGGACGCCCTCGCAGTGAAGGAGACAGGATGACCATCGACTACGCCGCAGGCGGTGACCTCCTCGACGCCTACGGACGCGCGTGGGCGGCCTTCGACGGCGACGCCTGGGTCGCGCTGTTCACCGAGGATGCCGAGTACCATGGAGAGCCGTTCGGAGCCCCGCTGGTCGGGCACAACGACCTGCGGGCGTTCCTGCTGGCGTCGTACGAACGGCAGCAGGACGTGGAGTTCACGGTGGAGCGCCACTGGGTGTCCGGGTCCACCGTGCTTGCCGCGTGGCACGCGTCGTGGAAGGGTCGGACGGACGGCACGGTCGTGAGGGCGGCCGGGTTCCTGGCGGCGGACGTCGCTGGGGACGGTCGGATCGAGCGGTTCCGCGAGACCTCGATACTGGCACCGACACCGAACGGATAGGGGAGAGGAGCGATCGTGGCAGGGGATGCGTCGTTCGACGTCGTCAGCGACTTCGATGAACAGGAGCTGCGCAACGCGCTCGACCAGGTCCGGCGCGAGGTCGGCACGCGCTTCGACTTCAAGGGCGTCACCGTGGAGCTTGAGCAGTCGAAGACCGAGCTGACGCTGCTCACGGATGACGAGCACCGCGCGGCTGCGATCAAGGACCTCATCGAGTCCAAGGCGATCCGGCGCAACCTGTCGCTCAAGATCTTCGACTGGGGCAAGGTGGAGGAGGCCGGCGGCAACAAGGTGCGCCAGACGATCGGCCTGCGGCGCGGCCTTCCCGAGGACGTCGCCAAGCGGATCACCAAGCTCGTGCGCGATGAATTCCCGAAGAACAAGGCGAGCATCCAGGGCGATGCCGTCCGGATCTCCGGCAAGAGCAAGGACGACCTTCAGCGGATCATGGCGAAGCTGCGGGACGTGGACGAGTCTGTCCCCCTCCAGTTCGAGAACTATCGCTGAGGTGCGCGCGTGATCGAGGATCCCGAGGCCACCGAACCCGCTGGAGCGGTTGTGGTGCCTGCTGAGCCTGAAGCGCCTGACCCGGCTCCCGAGACCGAAGTCGAGGCGCCCGGGGCCGAGGCGGAGCCCGAGGTCGCGCCCGGGGCCGAGGCCGAGGCGGAGCCCGAGGCCGACGCGCCGCATGAGATCGTCGTGGAGTCGACCGGGCCACGGACCGTCGGGCGGTTCATCGCCGACGCACTCCGTGCCGCCGGGGTTCGAGTCGCCTTCACGGTGCCCGGTGAGTCGTTCCTTGGCGTGCTGGATGCCCTGGGGGACGCCGGCATCCGGGTCGTGGCGACGCGACATGAAGGCGGCGCCGGGTTCATGGCCGAGGCGTACGGCCAACTCACCGGGCGACCGGCTGCCTGCCTGGCGACGCGCGCCGTCGGAGCCGCCAACCTCGCCATCGGGATCCACACCGCCCGCCAGGACTCGACGCCGATGTTCGCGCTCGTCGGCCAGGTCCAGCGCGCATTCCTTGGGCGCGAGGCGTTCCAGGAAGTCGACCAGGTCGCGACACTGGGCGGGCTCGCCAAATGGGCCGCCCAACCGATGTCGGTCGAGGAGGTCCCAGGCGTCATGGCCGAGGCCGCTCGACAGGCTCTCGGCGGTCGGCCGGGGCCCGTCCTGATCGCGCTCCCGGAGGACTTGCTCGACGAACTCGCTCCCGACGTCGAAAGCGCGGCGAGTCCCAGGGCCGGCACGGCAAGGGCGACCGATGAAGAGATTCGCTCCGTCCTGCACCTGCTTGCCGGAGCCGAACGACCGGTCATCCTGGCTGGTGCCGGCGTGCTGCGAGCGCGTACGTCGACCGAACTGGTCAAGTTCGCCGAGGCCTTGCACGTCCCGGTCATCGCCGCGTGGCGGCGGGGCGATGTCATCTCCAACGATCATCCGTTGTACCTCGGGATGGCCGGGCTGGCGGCGCCGGCCGTCGTCCGCGAGCGCCTGGAGGCGTCGGACGGGGTGCTGGTCCTGGGGTCGCGCCTGAGCGAGGCCACGACGTACGAGTACGCCTTCCCGAGCGACGCGACGCGCTGGATCCACGTGGATATCGAACCCGGCCGTCGAACGGGCCTGCCGCAGGCCGCGCGGACGATCACAGCCGATGCCCGGACCTTCCTGAAGGCCGCGAACGAGATCCTCATCAGCCGCGGCGTACTCGACGCGGGCCTCGTGGCGACGCGTGATGCCAACAACGCTGCCGATCGCGCCGCCTGGGAGGCCGCCACCATCGTCGACGCGACGCTGTGGGATGGCGCTGGCGTCCATCCAGGCAGGGTCATCGCAACGCTGCGCGACGTGCTGCCTGACGATGCCATCCTCACCAGCGATGCCGGCAACTTCGCCGGGTGGGCGAGCCGTGGCTTCCGGTTCCGCCGGCCCGGAACCTATCTCGGGCCTACGTCGGGCGCCATGGGCTACGGGCTCCCGGCCGCCATCGCCGCCGCGCTCGTGCATCGCGACCGCGTCGTGGTGGCGTTGACCGGTGACGGTGGCCTGGCCATGACCTTGTCCGAGCTCGAGACCGCGGTCCGCGAGCGTGTTCGGTTGGTCGTGCTCGTCTTCGACAACCAACGGTACGGCACGATCCGGATGTGGCAGGACAGTCGCGGGACCGGCCAGGGCGTCGCCACGGAACTCGGTCCGATCGACTTCGTGAGTGCGGCGCGAGCCTTCGGGGCCGACGGGAGCCACGTGACCACGGACATCGAATTCGAGCCGGCGCTCCGGGCCGCGCTCGCTGCGGATGGGCCGACGGTCATCCAGCTCGCGCTCGACCAGGCGTGGGTGTCGGTCGACCATCCCGCGGGCGCATGACCCGCTCGACCTTCCATCTCATCCCCGTGGAGGTCTGGTCAGCCGCGGACCCAGGCGTCCCCCTTGAGCGGGTCTCGCTCATCGATGAGGGGTTCATCCACTGCACGGACGGCGTCGACGAACTCATCGCCACGGCGAACCGGCATTACCGCGCCGATCCGCGCCAATTCCTGGCGCTGACAGTGGACCTGGACGCGGTGACGAGCCCGTGGCGCTTCGACGAACCCGGCAAGCCGTACCCGCACGTCTACGGTCCGATCGACCGAGCCGCGATCGTGGCCGTAGCCGCCGTCCATCGCGAAAGGGACGGGACATTCACGGGCATCGCCGACTAGGGCCGTCGCCCTGTGATCGAAAATGACAGCGGCACCCGACCGCGATCCTGAGCGCGGACGTCGTCGTGGCCGCCCCACCAATCGATCGGGTATTCGGTGACCGCCTCAAGGCGCAGATCGGCGCGCAGGAGCGCCGTGACGATCTCGCCGAGCGTCCAGGCCCGTGCGAACTTCCAGCTCTGGTCGGCATCCCCGATCGAGAGCCGGTCGATGTACTCGGGCGCCCAACCCTTGGAAGCCTCGGCGCCGCCGAAGTAGTCGTAGTCGGTGAGGATCCAGCGTCCGTCGGCGTCGGCATCGAACAGCCACTCGGCTGGATGGCCTTCGAAGAGGACGAACCGCCCGGTCGGCGCAAGGAGTCGGGCGATGACCGCCGCCCACGCGTCAAGGTCCTGGAGCCAGATGAGCGATCCACGCCCGGTGTAGACGAGGTCGCCGGTCCCATCAAGGTCGTGGGGCGTGTCGAGGACATCGGCGCGGACCCAGGTCGCCGGCGCACCCGTGGCATCAGTCAGTCGCGCCGCAAGCGCAAGCATGCGCGGGCTGAAGTCGACGCCGACCACCGTGTCCGCACCCAGGTTCCACAGCGATAGGGTGTCCCGACCGCCGGCGCACTGCAGATGGATCGCGCGACGACAGGCCCCATGCAGGTCGCCGATCAGCTCGACTTCCGCGCCGAAGAGGTTGACGCCGCCTGACCGGATCAACGCGACCGCTTCCTCGAACCAGCCCTCGTAGCGTTCCGCAGCCTCGTCCCAGGCGGCCTGATTGGAGCGCTGCATGCCTCGGAGGTCTGCCTGCTCTGCGGGCGTGGCGGGCCTGACGTGTGGCTCGGTGTCATCGTCCATGTGCGGAGGGTACCTTCCGTGCGCGGCGGAGCGGTCGTTGCGGTAGCAACGACCCATGTGCTATCGTCCTCGCACCACGCGCCTAGGAGCCCGAACCCATGCCCGCCGTCGTCGTCGATGACATCACCGTCCTGCCACGGATCCCGGTCCCGGATCCCACCGTGTCCAGCCAGCGCGCCGTGCGCAGTATCACGACGGCCCCGCGCGGTTTCGAAGGGGAAGGATTCCCGGTCCGGCGTGCCTTCGCCGGTGTCGATCTGGCTGACCTCGATCCTTTCATCCACCTCGACCAGATGGGCGAGGTCGAGTACGCGCCCGGCGAACCCAAGGGCACGCCGTGGCACCCGCACCGCGGGTTCGAGACCGTGACCTACATGATCGATGGGACCTTCGAACACCAGGACTCGAACGGCGGGGGAGGTGTCATCACCAACGGCGACACGCAGTGGATGACCGCCGGGGCCGGGATCCTCCATATCGAGAAGCCGCCGGAAGCCCTCGTCGTCAGCGGTGGCTTGTTCCACGGCTTCCAGCTGTGGGTCAACCTGCCGGCAGCCCAGAAGTGGGCGGCACCGCGCTACCAGGACATCCGGGCTCGGGAGGTCGCGCTCGCGTCATCGCCGGATGGCGGCGCGCTCGTTCGAGTGATCGCCGGCGACGTCGCCGGGTTCGCCGGGCCCGGGTCCACCTACAGCCCGATGACCCTCGTCCACGCGTCGCTGAGCCCAGGCGCTCGGCTGACGTTGCCATGGCGCGCCGACTACAACGCCCTCGTCTACGTGATGGCGGGGCAGGGGAGTGTCGGGACGGATGGTCACCCGATCGGCACCGGTCAGCTGGCGGTGTTGGGTGCGGGTGACGCCATCACGGTCGCCGCTGCGACCCACCAGGAGAGTCGCAGCCCTGAGATGGACGTCCTGATCCTGGGTGGCCGCCCGATCCGCGAACCGGTGGCATGGATGGGTCCCTTCGTGATGAATACTCGCGAGGAAGTCCTTCAGGCGATGGCCGACTACCAGGCCGGGCGCCTTGGCACGATCCCCGCCGTCCACGGTGCGCCCACGACACTAACCGAGTCGCTTTAGCGGAAGACCCCGCAGGTTCTGCCGCTGTGGGCACTGCGAGCTTGGATGCGCCGACACGTCAAATCGTAAACCATGAGCTCGCGATCGTCCGCGCAACGTCACGACCCGGGACGGATCCGCACGTAGAACACAGCATCGATCGGGGCCTCGTCGCGATCGAGGTCCCACGCGCGCCGGATTCCCTCGCGCTCGAAACCGGCGCGGAGGGCGACTCGCCCGGACGCGTCGTTGGCGATATCCGTGTACAGCTCGAGACGGATGGTCCCGGTGGCGTCGAACGTCGAATCCGCGAGCAGAAGTAACGCGCGCGTCGCGTGACCACGGCCGCGCGCATCGGGGGTCAGCCAGTACCCGATCATGGCACTGTGGCCCTTGGGCCCATGGCGCGAGATCGCCCCAAGGAGCTTGTCGCTCGACGCATCGACGATCGCGAAGTGGGCGCTCGGCCCCTCGATGGTCTCGGCGGCGGATCGCGTCACGAACGCGGTCGCGGCCTCCATCGTGTACGGCTGCGGGATCGGCACGAACTGCGCGATCAAGGGGTCCTGGCAGGCGCTGAAGACGTCGCTTGCGTCGGTCGGGCGCCACGACCGTAAGCGCACCACGCCGTCGGTCAGTGGGTCGTCGATCGGCGTGGGACGGTCCGGCATACGGGGAGTGTATGTGGCACGATCGACGCCCTCAAGCCTATGGAGCAGGCATGACCCAGACCGTCGAGCGGACCCCACCAACGATCATCCGCATCCACGCCGATGCCGAGCTCGAGCGATGGCCGGACATCCCGGAGGCGGAGCTGCTGGAAGGGCACCCGATCCAGCGCGGCCTGACGCTCCTCGACGTCCGGGCGCACGGGCTGAGTGCCGGGTTGTGGTCGTGCACGGCGCAGACGTCGGCCCCGTTCATCCAGCCCAGCCACGAGTTCATGATCCTGCTCGAAGGCGAGGTCACGATCGTCGAGGCTGGAGGCGAGATCACGTTTCGGGCCGGAGACGCGTTCGTGCTCCCAAAGGGGCTACGCTGCCAGTGGCGCCAACCCGCTCTGGTCAGAAAGATCTGGATGACCTTCGAGGATCCGGATCTCGACACCACGGACGAGGGCGCGGCCTCGGGACTCCACGCCATCCTCGTTGACCCGACCGAGTCACTGGAGCCGTCGCCGCCACCACCCGCCTCGATCCTGGTCTCGGAGCCGCCGGTCCAGCACGCCCGCGACGCCTTCGTCGATCCGACCGGGCAGTTCAAAGTGGGCCTGTGGGACACGACGGCCTATCGCCGCGCCATGGTGCCGTTCGATCGCTGGGAACTCATGCACGTCCTCGATGGCGAGGCGACGCTGGCCGACGCATCAGGTCATGCCGAGGCCCTGGCCGCCGGCGACACGATCATCGCGCCACTCGGTACCGCCACGACCTGGCAGGGGACGGGCTACCTCAGGAAGCTGTACTGCCTGTTCCGGCCGGCGTCGTAGGCAGCGATGGGCACCGAGATCGAGCGCAAGTTCCTCGTGGCCGATCCGTCCGTGGTGGACGGCCTGGATGGATCCGTCATCCGCCAGGGCTATCTGTCGCGCGACCCGGCGCGGACCGTCCGCATCCGGTGGCGCGGCGATAGGGCCTTTCTGACGATCAAGGGCGCCAACCACGGCTCGCGCCGATCGGAGTGGGAGTACGAGATCCCCGCCGCGGATGCGGACGAGATGCTGACCCTGTGCGAAGGTCCGATCCTCGACAAGACCCGCTATCTGGTCGACGTTGCCGGTCGCACCTGGGAGGTGGATGTCTTTCGCGGCGCGAATGCCGGCCTGGTCATGGCCGAGGTGGAGCTCGACGCCGAGGATGCCGTGGTAGAGCTTCCGGCGTGGGCCGGTCTCGAGGTCACGGTCGACCCGAGGTACTACAACGCCAATCTGACACGTCATCCGATGGGGACACCCGCCAAGGCCTAGCTGTGAGTCCCGCCTAGGTAGTCGACCAACCCATGCCTCGCGTCGAACGCTCTGGTCCTGGAGAGACCGCGATCGTGTCGAACGTGCATGGCACCGGCCGGATCTGACATCGAACGTCGCGATCGTCAAGCTTCACGAGGAAATCGTGCTGATCACGGTCCTTACAGGACCGCAGGGCGGACCGCGCCGGTGACAACGTGTCCGGTGCTCCCACCTGGTACAGGAGCTCCACGCCGTCGCCGTCGCCGATCACGCCGGCGGGACCGCGGTCTTGTCTGTGCGCGTATCGACGCCCTCGATGCCGATCGCCGTGAGCGCGGCTGCCAGGCCTTCGAGATCTTCGACCCCCACGTACAGCGCGGGGATCCGGAACGGACCGAACCGGACCCGGTCCCTGAAGTCCAGCCGCACCCCGCCGCGAGGCGAGCCTGCGAACGACAGGTCGCGGTGCCGGACGCTCATCCGGATCCCGATGGCGGTGAGCCACCGCCAGGGTCCCTCGATCCGCCAGTGGACGATGTTCGCGATCGGGACACGAACATCCCCGAAGCCGAAGAGGGCCACCAGATCGTCGCCGTCGAGTTCGGCATAGGCGTTCTCGACGCCCTTGACTCCAAAGATGCGCAGGAACGGCCGGGATCGGCGGCCAAGACGGATCGGAAAGCGTTGGGTCGACATGTCGCCACAGTACCCCGGACAAGCCCTTGCGGTCAGAGTCGGCCGTCCAGAGGTTCCACCTGCCGTGTCGGGATGACCCTGGTCGCCCGACCGCCCTCGACCGCACTCGACCGCGTGGCCTATCCTGACCGCAGCAGGACGCACCAGCAGGAGATCCGATGAGCGACGACCCAGCCCCGCGTCCACCGCTGCCTCCTTTCGACGAAGGATCGGCCCGCCAGAAGGTCCTCATGGCGGAAGCCGCATGGAACAGCCGCGACCCGGTGCGCGTCGCCGCCGCGTACAGCGCTGACGCTGAATGGCGCAACCGGGGCGAGTTCATCAAGGGTCGCGACGAGATCATCGCGTTCCTGGAGCGCAAGTGGGCCCGCGAAGTGGACTACGTGCTGCGCAAGGACCTGTGGACCTGGAGCGGCGACCGGATCGCCGTGCGCTTTCAATACGAGTGGCACGACGCCGATGGGCAGTGGTTTCGGTCGTACGGGAACGAGAACTGGGAATTCGACGACCTGGGCTACATGCGCCGCCGCGAGGCCAGCATCAACGACGTCCCCATCGCCTCGGCGGACCGTCGCATCCACGCGCCACGAGCCGCGGGCGACACGACCGGGATCCCGCTGCGGTGACCGATCTCGTCCTGGTCCACGGCGCCTACCACGGGTCCTGGTGCTGGGACTTCCTGACGCCGGAGCTGGAACGCCTTGGCCACGCGGTCATCACGGTCGACCTGCCGATCTCGGACCCGACCCTTGGCGCCTCCGATTACGCCAAGACGATCGAAGCGGCGATCCCACCCGGTATGGTGCCCATCCTCGTCGGCCATTCGATGGGTGGCCTCGTCACGCCACTCGTCGCGGCCCATCGCCCGGTCCGGAACCTCGTCTTCCTTGCGGCATTCCTGCCAATGCCTGGCAAGAGTGTCGCCGACCAACGAGCCGTCGAGCACGTCGACGGTCAGGTCGTGCCCAGGTCCGCCGAGTGGTCCGACCTAGGCGACGACGTCTGGATGATCGGGCCGACGACCGCGACCGAGCTGTTCTACAGCGACGCCCCGGCGGCGGTGGCGCGTTGGGCGACCCAGCGACTCCGGCCGCAGTCCTATCGCGTCCTGCAGGAGATCACGCCGCTGGAGGCCTGGCCGGACGTGCCTTGCCGCGCCATCGTCTGTCGCGATGATCGCGCCATCAATCCGGATTGGGTCAGATCATCCGCCCGGGACCGCCTGGGCACCGAGGCGATCGAACTCGCTGGTGGCCACTCGCCGTTTCTGACGCGCGCCCGAGAGCTCGCGGGAATCCTCGACGGCATCGCTCGGTAAGCCTCGACTCGACGCACTGAGTCTGGGGTGGGGGACCGCGCGATCGCCCGCATCTGGTCGGATGATGGATACTCCGCGACGTGACCCAGCGATCCAGCGCCGAGCTTGAATCCGGCCTCGACGACATCCGCCGCTCGCCAGCCGACGAGGGCACGCTTCGACTCATCGTCCGACGCCCGGCCGAGGATGAGCGCGAGACCCTCGACAGCGGGCAGCTCGATACCGACGAGGGCCTGCTCGGCGACGTCTGGAGGGCTCGGGGCAGCCGCTCCACGCCGGATGGCTCGGCGGATCCAGAGGCCCAGGTGACGCTCATGAATGCCCGCGTCGCAGCGTTGATCGCGGGCGACGACGGTGACTGGACGGCGGCCGGGGACCAGCTCTACGTGGACCTGGACCTGAGCGAGGACAACTTGCCGGCCGGGACCCGCCTCACCGTCGGCAGCGCCGTCCTGGAAGTCAGCGCACAACCGCACACGGGTTGCGCCAAGTTCAGGAGCCGTTACGGCAGCGATGCGGTCCGATTCGTGAACGGTGCGGCCGGTCGACCGTTGCGCCTACGCGGGATGAACGCTCGCGTCGTCCAAAGCGGCTCGATCCGCACCGGCGACTGGATCTGCAAGGCCTGAGGCTCGCTCACCCGAAGGTCATGGGTCTATGGGCGCCGATAGAATCGCCGGATGAGCGCCACCCTGCGCCAGCTTACGACGGCCGATCTGACGCCGGCGGACGTCGCCGAGATCCGCGCCCTCATCACGGCCGCGTTCGGCACGGACGAGGGTGAGCGGTTCACCGACGATGACTGGGAGCACGCCGTCGGCGGCACGCACTTCATGCTGGACCTGGACGGGGACGTGATCGTCCACGCCTCGATCGTGGAGCGGGCGATCCAAATCGGCGACACGTCCCTCAGGACCGGATACGTCGAAGCCGTCGCGACCGCGCCGGAGCAGCAGGGCCATGGCCTCGGGACGATCGTGATGGAGGCCGTGACCGCGGAGATCCGGGCGTCGTTCGAGCTCGGAATGCTGGGGACCGGCCGGCAGCGCTTCTACGAGCGGCTCGGGTGGGAGACGTGGACAGGTCCCGCTTTCGTCAGGACCGCGGAGGGACCGCGACGCACGCCTGACGAAGAAGGCTTTCTTCTCGTGCTCCGGACGCCGGCATCACCCGCGTTCACGCTTGATCAGCCGATCAGCTGCGACTGGCGGGTCGGCGATGTCTGGTGAACCCTTGCCGTTCGCCCGGCACGCCGTATGCTGTCGGCTTGGAGGTGACTCATGGGCGACAAGACACCAAAGCGACCACCCAAGCCGAAGAAGCCGAAGGCGCCCGCCGCCTGAACCGTACGGGCGTCCATTGACGCGATCGCAGATGGCGTGATAGACAGCACGTTCCGGATGCCGGGCCCGATGCAGGCCCGTGCGCGCTCATCGAATTCGTGCATCTTGATCTCTGCGAGCTGCACGACCGGCTGGCTGGACTGGGTCCATGGCGAACTCTGGCTGTGCGACGAAGGGCTGCTTCGGATGTCCCTTGGGTTCTTCGACACGTTGGAGCACGGCGTCAGGCAGGGGCTCCGTTCGACGGTCGGTCCTGAACGCGCGACTCGGATCTTCGACGACGCCCAGGTCCGATCGATCGCGATGACTGACAAGCGGAATCGATGGATCCCGTGGGACGAGATCGGCCATGCCACGCTCAAGCGCGGTGTGATCGACCACTCGCTGCACCTGGATCTCGTGGATCCAAGCCCACGGATCGGGCGCTCGAAGTTCCTGTGGCTCAAATCCGACGGTGGTTTCGATATCGTGGAAGCTGCCCTGGCTGATCGCCTGGGAGATCGCTTCCGAGTGGTCCGCAAGCCCATCGGTTGACAAGACCGGATCGGCGAAGCCAGGTGAGCCGAGGCCGCGACCGTCACTCGTTGCGCACAGAAGCACAAGCCCCACCTACGGTGACGTTCCGGTTCGCGTCGTTGATCTCCGGGCCTGAACATCGCCACATCGCGTGTCCGGACTGGCCGAACGCGCCACATCTGGTCGCTTGGAGCGCCCGAGCGGCCCCTCTCCCGACGATCTCGCGCGGTTTGTTCCATTGGAAGCAACGACTGCCGTTCGGCGCAATGCAGGCCAGGGGCAGAACCTACCAGCGACACTCGTCGGCGGCCGAGCGGGTTGATGCGGCACCCATCCGCAGACCTTCAGTGTCTGAGCTCGCCTTACTTCGGCTCGAGCACGAAGACCGGGATCTGGCGGGTCGTCCTGGTCTGGTACTTGGCATAGTCCGGCCAGGTGTCGACCGCCCGCTCCCACCAGATGGCCTTCTCGTCGCCTTCTACCTCGCGTGCGATGTAGTCCAGCTTGGTCGCACCGTCCTGCAGCTCGACGTGCGGGTGCGCTTTGAGGTTGTGGTACCAGACCGGGTGTTTCGGCGCGCCGCCCTGTGACGCTACGACCGCATACGAGCCGTCCTGCTCGACGCGCATGAGAGCTGTCTTGCGCAACGTCCCCGATCTCGCGCCGACTGAGGTCAGCAGGATGATCGGCCGTCCACGCAGCGTGGCACTGTCCCTGCCACCGCTAGCCTCGTAGGCCTCGGCCTGCTTGCGGGCCCAGGCCGAGGTGCTGGGCTGGTACTGACCGTCGAGGGGCATGCGCGTCCTTTCAGCGTCTACTTCACGACGACATCGCGAAGCGGAAGGATCGCTCCCGGGTCCGCGGCAGTGATTTCGAACACAAGGGCGACACTGACGCGCTCCACGCCCGGACGCCAGCCATGTTCATAGCTGTTCACGAACGGGGGCCCGCCATCGAGCGACGCCAAGATCATCTGGATGCCGCCCTCGCCTGTCGTGTAGGCCGTCGGGTGCAGGTCGGCCAGGGTGAACCGGGCATCCCGAAGGATGCCGTTCGCCAGGATCGCGTCGCCGAGATCGATCGAGTACGCCCCCAGGTGGTCGAGCGGCACGTCGAGGGAAGACACGACGAGGGCTCGGGCATCGTCAGCTGCGCCGGGTTCGATCGTCGGCAGGGGCGTGGCACACCCGAGCGGGGCCTCACCGGCGCATGGGATGTCCTGGTACCCGCCCATGGGGCTGAACAGGTGGATCTCGGGTGTCTCGGTACACAGGATCGTGTACTGACCGCCGACGCCGCAGAACACCGACTCCTCAGGCGCCTGCCCATCGGCCAGATGGAACCGCACGCGCACGACGAAAGACGTCGTTCGTGTACACAGGATCTGGTTGCCACCAGGGTCCACTCCCGGGCCGCAACCGGGATCGCCCAGGAGTTCGATCGAGGTGGCGGCGTGTGGGTCGACGGAGCGTCGCGTCGCCAAGATGTTCACGATCGCCTCGCAGCGATGGGGTGACAGGTCGTACAACGAACACCCGTCGGGGTAGGGGAGTGGCGCCGCCGCCGGCTGGCCCGGACCTCGCATCGTCTCTTCGAACAGCGAACACCCCGACAGGACGGCGGCGAGAACGATGAGGAGCGCGGCGCTGCGACCGATCATGGCGTCGATGGTAGCCGCACGGTGCCCGATTCGGCGGAAGGGCGCAGACCGACTACCATCGACCCTTGGTCCCTCAGGGATCCCGCTCGTAGGTTGGTGACCGATGCGCTCCACCCGACCTGTCTTGGGCATCGCCGCTTTGGTCATCCTCGTGACCGTCGTGGGCGCCTGCGGTGGATCCGCGGCATCGTCAGCACCGTCAGCGGCTGCGTCCGTTGGAGCAGGCCCTGGCGACGTGCCCAGTGACCCGATCGTGGCGAGCCCCCAGCCCGGAACGGGGACGGGTACCACCAACCCGCCCATCAGCGTCGGGACCTTCACGAGCGGCAAGGTGCATGCCGATGTCAGCGGCGTCGTCACCGAGACCCTCGACTTCGACCTGGTCGGCGGCCAGACGATCTCGGGGGCGGACGCGACCATCTTCACGTTCACGGACGGCGGGACCGCCGCGGTGGCGATCGGCATCACGAACGAAGGCAACACGCTCAGCGTATCGACGGCTCAGCTCAGCGTGGCCGGCGGCACCTTCGGCGCCGACTCGAACCAGTGCGCGATCGTCGTCACGAAGTCGGACGCGGGCGGCGTGGCTGGGACCTTCGATTGCAAGGATCTCCTCGCCGTGTACGACAACCTCTCGAAGAACGGCAACGTGAACGTGACAGGCACCTTCGAGGCGAACCGCTAGCGATCGCCGGAGCCGGCGTTGATTGACGCAACAGGGATCACGGTTATACTCCGGGTATGAAGACGGCGATCTCCGTGCCGGATGACGTGTTCGAGCAGGCGGACGTGCTCGCGCGGCGCGAACGAAGGTCGCGCAGCGAGCTCTACAGCACGGCCGTCCGGGAGTACGTGGCGCGTCATTCGCCAGACGAGGTCACGAACACGCTCGACCAGGTCGTCGCACAGGTCGGGCGCACAGAAGACCCGTTCGTCCAGGCTGCTGCCGCTCGGATCCTCGACGCCTCGGAGTGGTGATCTCGCAGGGCGATGTCTGGTGGGCGGAACTCTCGTCACCAACGGGTTCAGGTCCGGGGTTCCGACGTCCGGTCCTCGTCGCTCAGGGCGACGCTTTCAATCGAAGCACACTCGGGACGGTCGTCGTGGTCCCACTCACGGGCAACCTCAAGTGGGCGGATGCGCCAGGCAATGTGTTGCTGAGCGCCCGCGCGACGCGACTCCCGCGCGACTCCGTGGCGAACGTGTCGCAGATCGTCGCAGTGGATCGATCGCTCCTGACGGAACACGCCGGCAAGGTCTCGCACGCAAAGCTGGAGCTCGTCCTCGCGGGCATCGATATCGTCCTGGGCCGCTGACGCAGTTCGCCCTCTCAGGACCCGCTCCGGTCGTTCAGCCCGCTGACCCCTCGTACCACCTGAGGACACGCAGCGCCCGCAGCGTGTTCCAGCGGCTGGGCCGGCCGTCGCCGTCTTCCAGCGCGAAGTGGATCTTGCCGGGGTGCGTGTTCTCCAGCAGCCAGGCGCCGTCGGGCTGTCGCTTGGATCGGAGCAGATCTATCGCCTCGTCCACGCGCGGGTCAGGGACCTCACCCAATTCGTGGAAGTACTCCAGGCCACGCAGCACGTCGTACTGCCATCGAGTGGGGTACGAGAACTCCAGGAAGGCCGGGTCGACCACCTCGCCGGTGCTCTTGCGCCGCATCAGGTTACGTTCCAGGAGATAGTCCTCGGCGCGACGCCGAACCGCGACCGCCTCGGGCGAGGCACCAGCAGCGCGCTCGTGCGCCAGGAGGCCCTCCAGCACGCGAATGGTGGTCGAGAATGAGGATCTGACCGAGCCGTTCTCGGCCTCGCAATTCCAACCGCCGTCCTCGAGCTGTTCGCCCAGAAGCCTGGCGACGACAGGCTCGACGTCCTGGCCGAAGTAGCTCCCCAGGACGACGACCATCCCGTTGATGCACGGCTCGACTTCGCCCTCGAAGAACGGCTCGCCGTCGTATTCCCAGTGGCAGTTCGTCTGCACCAGCGCCACGGCGCGGCGCGCCTGTTCCGACTGCGGGTCCAACCCGAAGTCACGGAGCGCCTCCAGGCTGTAGGCAGTGGCCGTCCATGGCTGACCACCCTCGCCACGATCCCAGCCCGCCGCCGGGAACAGCGCGCCCCCGTCCCACTGGCCGTCCGCGTCCTCCAGGGTCAGGATCCTGGCACCCCAGCCTTCGGTGGCGACGCGTGCCCGCTCAGCCGTAACGACGTCAGGTGGGGCGCCTGCCAGGTCGCGCAAGACCTGCCATCGGATCGCTGGGTCTGAGTCGAGCAGCCAGTCCAGCACGGTCATGGGCCCGATTCTAGCCAGTCGATCGGGTCTGGACGTACGCCGCGAGATGCTCACCGGTCAGGGTGGTCCTGGCGGCGACGAGGTCGGCGGGCGTGCCCTGGAAAACGATCCGGCCGCCGTCGTGGCCCGCGCCTGGCCCAAGGTCGATGATCCAGTCGGCATGCGCCATGACCGCCTGGTGGTGGGCGATGACGATCACCGACTTGCCGGAGTCGACGAGCCGGTCGAGCAGGCCGAGGAGCTGCGCGACATCGGCGAGGTGGAGGCCGGTGGTTGGCTCGTCCAGGATGTAGGCGTCGCCCTTGTCGGCCATCTGGGTCGCCAGCTTGAGCCGCTGCCGCTCGCCGCCGGACAGCGTGGGCAGGGGCTGGCCGAGTCGCAGGTAGCCGAGCCCCACGTCGGTCAGGCGCGTCAGGATCGCGTGCGCGGCCGGCGTCCGTGCCTCACCGGCGCCGAAGAAGTCGACCGCGTCTTCGACTGGCAGGTCGAGCACCTGGGCGATGTCCAGCCCGCCGAGCTTGTAGTCCAGGACCGCCGCCTGGAATCGTCGACCTTCGCACTCCTCGCAGATCGAGGTGACGCCCGCCATCATCGCAAGGTCCGTGTAGATCACGCCGGCGCCGTTGCAGGCCGGGCAGGCGCCCTCGGAATTGGCGCTGAACAGGGCCGGCTTCACGCCGTTGGCCTTCGCGAACGCTGTGCGGATCGGGTCGAGCAGCCCGGTATACGTCGCCGGGTTGCTCCTGCGAGAGCCGCGGATCGGCGTCTGGTCGACCGATACCACGCCGTCCCGCCCCGATACGGAGCCATGGATCAGCGAGCTCTTGCCCGACCCCGCCACGCCGGTCACGACCACAAGGACGCCGAGCGGGATGTCGACATCGACGTCCTGCAGGTTGTGGAGGTTGGCGCCGCGCACCTCCAGCACGCCCGACGGCGTCCGCACCTGGGGCTTCAAGGCGGCTCGGTCGTCCAGGTGCCGCCCGGTGAGCGTGCCGCTGGCCCGCAACCCATCGACGGTGCCCTCGAACACGACTTCGCCGCCGGCCGTGCCGGCGCCAGGCCCGAGATCGACGACGTGCTCGGCGATCGCGATCGTCTCCGGCTTGTGCTCGACGACCAGCACCGTGTTGCCCTTGTCGCGCAGCTGCAGCAGCAGTGTGTTCATCCGCTGGATATCGTGCGGGTGCAGCCCGACCGTCGGTTCGTCGAACACGTAGGTCACGTCCGTGAGCGACGAACCGAGGTGGCGGATCATCTTGACGCGTTGCCCTTCGCCGCCCGACAGCGTGCCCGACGGTCGGTCGAGCGAGAGGTAGCCCAGCCCGATCTCCACGAAAGACTCGAGGCTCTGCGCCAGTGCGGCGAGCAGTGGCGCCACCGACGGATCCTGGAGGCCGCCGACCCATGCGGCGAGGTCGCTGATCTGCATCGCGCAGGCATCGGCGATGCTGATCCCCTCGATCTTCGACGATCGGGCCGCCTCGCTGAGTCGGGTGCCGCTGCACTCGGGACAGGACATGAACGTGACCGTCCGATCCACGAACGCCCGGATGTGCGGCTGCAGCGCGTCGACAACCTTGGCGAGGAACGACTTCTGGATCTTCGGGATCAGACCCTCGTAGGTCAGGTTGACACCGTCGACCTTCACCTTGACTGGATCCTTGTAGAGGAAGTCGTTGAGCTCCTTCGTGGTGTATTCACGGATCGGCTTGTTCGGGTCGACGAAGCCCGACTCGGCGTAGACCCGCACCGTCCAGAAGCTGTCTGACTTCCAGCCGGGGATCGTGAACGCGCCGCCGGCGAGCGACTTGGAGTCGTCGTAGAGCTGGGTGAGGTCGATGTCGGAGACCGCGCCGCGGCCCTCGCAGCACGGGCACATGCCGCCGGTGATGCTGAAGCTGCGCCGCTCCTTCACGGTCTTCCCGCCGCGCTCGAGCGTGACCGCACCGGCTCCGCTGATCGAGGCGACGTTGAAGGAGAACGCCTGCGGC
>JBKJQY010000155.1:0-8027 GCA_046593725.1 Candidatus Limnocylindrales bacterium | reverse complement strand
TGACCTCTCTGCTCCGACGTGAACACGCGATGGGCCCAGGACAGCGCAGTGCGCACGCAACGCAATCTCGCCAGGATCTCTCTTGATCTGCCCGTCCGGCTGGCTGCGGCATCTGTCAGCGCGAACGAAAGCGATCCTGGCGCGACAATGGCTCGACGCGTCCGCCTCGGACCCACCCACCTGTGCCCCGCTCTTTGCGCGACCAACGACGGGAACGTCGTGCGATCAGTCGGCCTTCGCCACAGGAGCTTGAGCCAACCCTGCGCGCGCAACGGACGCCAACGCGTCGATGAAGCGCGGCGACGTGTTCAGCGATCGGATCCGGCTATACCGGAGGCCGGCCTCCTCGGCCTGGTCTCGCGCGCCGACGTCGACGTCGTACAGGATCTCGAGGTGGTCGGCGAGGAACTGGACCGGAGCGACGAGGACCGATCGATGACCCGCGTTGCGGAGGGCCGGCATCAGCTCGGCGAAGTCGGGCTTCATCCATTCTCCCGGCTCATGACCGGCACTCTGCCAGCAGAACTGCCAACGCTCCCGGTCGAGCCCGGCTCGGGCGGCCACCGCCTCGGCCGTCTCGGTGAGCTGAGCCAGATAGTCTGGCTCCTCGTCCGCCACACGTCGCGGCAGGCTGTGGGCGGTCAGGAGGACAGGGACGGTTGGGCGCTCGGCAGCAGGGATTCGATCGAGCGCCTCCTGGATCCGTTCGGCGAGCGCAGCGACGAAGGCCGGTTCGCGGTACCACGCGCCCGCGATCTCGACTACCGGGGCGCGGTCTCCCAGCGCACTTTGGGCGGCCCCGACCGCCCGATGGTAGCCGCCCATGATCAGCGGGGAGTACTGGGGCGAGAGGATGATCGCGACGACCCGATCGATCCCCTCCCCCGCGAGGTCCGAAAGTGCTTGCTCGATCGAGGGGTCCGAGAAGCGCATCCCGGCGCGGACCACGGCCTGCCCGCCGAGTCGCGCCTCGAGGGCGTCTGCCTGGGCCGCGGTGATCTCGACCAGAGGGGATCCGCCGATCACCCGATAGCGGCGGGTGAACTCGGCGACCAGCTCAGGGTCGGGAGCGCGACCGTTCCGAACTGCCGTCAGATAACGCGGCACGTCGTCGAGCGACGACGGCGACCCGTACGTCATGAGCAGGACACCGAAACGTCCCGGCCCGCTGGTCATGACGCGACTCCTCTCGTGGTCTCGTGGACGAGCGATACGAGGTCACCGAGCAGCCCCGGATCGGTCTGGCGGGGTGCGGCGTGGCCGAGGTTGAAGATGTGACCCGGCCGACCGTCGGCCTCGGCCAGAACCTCCCGCGCCCCCTCCTCGACCGCGGTCCAGCCGGCGAGCAGACGAGCAGGATCGAGATTGCCCTGGATCGCCCGGTCGAGACCGATGCGCCGCCAGGCGTCGCCAAGCGACTGCCGTGCATCGATCCCGATGACATCGCCGCCTGCGGCCGCGAACTGCTCGAGGATTCCCGCGGTCCCGACGCCGAAGTGGAGCGATGGGGCGCTTCCGGCGGCAGCCAGTACTCGTGAGACGTACGGGCCCGCGAACCGGCAGTAGTCACCGGGCCCAAGCGTCCCGGCCCAGCTGTCGAACACCTGGATGAGCTGCGCGCCGGCAGCCACCTGTGCCGCGACGTAGTCGGAGACTGCTCTGGTCAGATGCTCCATCAGCGCCCTCCAGGCGTCGGGCTCGCGGTACATGAAGGCTTTCGCCAACAGCTGATCCCGAGAAGGACCGCCTTCGATGAGGTAGCAGGCCAGCGTGAATGGTCCACCAGCGATCCCGATCACCGCGGCCCGGGCGGCGCATGCTTGACGAACGATCCCCACCGCCTCGAGCATGAACCCGAGATCGGCGGGCGGATCGAGTGGCCTCAGGCGCTCGACATCCTCCGCCGACCGGATCGGCGAACCGATGATCGGCCCCGCGCTCGTCAGCTCAAGCTCGACCCCCATCGCCGCAAGCGGCAACATGATGTCGGCGAACATCACCGCCCCGTCGACCCCGTATACCTCGACCGGCAGCAGGCTGACCTCGGCGCATAGCTCGGGCGTCCGCGCGATCTCCTCGACCGAATGTCGCTCACGCAAGGCGAGGTAGCGGGGCAGCGAACCGCCTGCCTGACGCATGAACCAGACCGGCGTCGCGTCGACGGGTTTCCTCCGGGCGGCCGCAAGGAGACGTTCCTCGCCGGTCATCGACGGGACAGTCGGCGCTGTCGTTACCAGGTTCGGGATCATGGTGCGGCTTCGGCGAGCGGAGAACGGCCGCGAGCGCTCGTCTCGTGGACGAGCTCGACGAGGCGGCGGAGGTCGTCCGGGTCGGTCCCAGGCAGCACCCCGTGGCCAAGATTGAAGATGTGACCAGGCCGCCCCCGAGCCTGCTCGAGGATCCAGCGTGCCTGCTCGGCGGTCGCGTCGAACGGCCCGAGCAAGAGGGTCGGATCGAGGTTGCCCTGGACGGCGCGGTCAGGCACAAGCGCCCAGCCATCGGCCAGGGCGATCCGCCAATCGAGGCCGATCACGTCGCCGCCGGCGTCAGCCATCGCTCGCAGGAGGCCGGCCGAGTCGGTCCCGAAGTGGATCGTCGGGACGCCGAGATCGGCCAGCCCAGCGAACAGCCGCCGGACGTGTGGCGCGACCGATCGCTCGTAGTCGAACGGGCTCAGTGTGCCGACCCACGAGTCAAACAGCTGGACCGCCTGGACGCCGGCGGCCACCTGCGCGCGCAGGTAGGCCACCGTCATGTCGACTAGAAGGCGCATCAAACGATCGAACACCTGCGGCTCGGCATGGAGCATCGTCTTGAGCCGGGCGGCGTCGCGTGACCCGCGGCCTTCCACAAGGTAGGAGGCGACGGTGAATGGCGCGCCGGCGAAGCCGATCAACGGCACCGATGACTCGCGCCGGATCAGCCGGATGGCTTCGAGGAGCGGACCGACGGCTGCCTCTGGATCGAACTCGCGCAGCGTGTCGATGTCCTCGGGCGTCCGGATCGGCCGCGCGATGACCGGGCCGACACCGTCGACGATCTCGAGATCGACACCGATGCCCGGGAGCGGCGTCGTGATGTCGGCGAACAGGATCGCGGCGTCGACGCCGAGCCGCTTGACCGGCTGGAGCGTCACTTCCGCGCAGAGGGCGGCGTCGCGGGTGATCTCGACGAGCGTTGCTCGCTCACGGATCGTCCGGTATTCGGGGAGCGACCGACCGGCTTGACGCATGAACCAGATCGGCGTCGCGTCGACAGCCTCGCGCCGGCAGGCGCGCAGGAACCGGTCGGTCATGCCCGGAATGCCTCGCCAGCGGCCGCAAGTGTCGTTTCGATCTCGGGTTCCCGATGGGCCATGGAGACAAACCACGCCTCGAACTGCGAGGGCGGGAGGAGGATCCCCCGATCGAGCATCGTCCCGAAGAAGCCCGCGAACGCCTCCCGATCGGACTCGAAGGCGTCGGCCGCATCGGTCGGTACGGTCGGGCGGAAGAAGACCGTCAGGAGCGAGCCAACCTGGCTGACCGAGATCGACCGTCCGGCCGCAGCCGCCGCGTCACGAAGGCCATCGGCGAGGGTGGCCGTCATCGTCTCGAGAGCGGCGTACCGCTCGGGCTCGAGCGCTCCGAGGGTGGCGATCCCGGCGGCCATCGAGAGCGGATGACCCGACAGCGTTCCGGCCTGGTAGACGGGTCCGCTCGGAGCGACGAGCTCCATGAGATCGGCCCGACCACCGTACGCGCCGATCGGCATGCCCCCACCGATGATCTTGCCGAGGGTCGTGAGGTCCGGCCTGATCTCGAACCGTGCCTGTGCGCCCCCCGGCCCCAGCCGAAAGCCAGTGATCACTTCGTCAAAGATCAGCAGGGCCCCATCCGCACGAGTCGTCTCGCGCAGGTGCTCGAGGAAGCCCGGCGCCGGCAGAACAACGCCGATATTTGCCGCGACCGGTTCGACGATCACCGCCGCGATCCGGCCGGCGTTGGCAGCGAATGCGAGGGTCACCGAGGTCGGGTCGTTGTAGGGAAGGACGATCGTCTGTGCAGCCGTGGCGTCCGGCACTCCCGCACTGCCTGGGATCGCGTGGGTCGCGACCCCCGAGCCGGCCTCGACGAGGAGTCCATCCGTGTGACCGTGGTAGCCTCCGGCGAATTTCACGATCAGGTCTCGACCCGTCGCGGCCCTGGCCAGGCGCACGGCACTCATGACCGCCTCCGTGCCGGACGACGTGAAGCGGAGGCGCTCGATCGAAGGCATCGCGGCCCGGATCGCCTCACCGAGCTCGATCTCCAGCGGATGGGTGGCCCCAAGGGCGAGACCGTTCTCGGCTGCCGCGGTCAACGCTCCGACAACGGCCGGATGGCCATGGCCCAGGATCGCCGGTCCCCAGGCACCGATGAAGTCGACATAACGACGACCGTCCGCGTCCCAGACGTAGGGGCCGTCGCCGCGCTCGAGCACGAGCGGAGGCCGACCGACCGCCCGGAATGCTCGAACGGGGCTATTGACACCGCCAGGGAACAAGCGCTCCGCACGAGCGACGAGCGTCGCCGTCCGATCGCCCACCCGCGCCGAGGCCGTCATGTCGCGCCAAGCAGGGCGAGGATCTCGCCGAGGGGGCGGTGGATCCCGAGCAGGATCGGCGTGTCACTCACGGTCGACCGTCGGCTCTCGGTGCCGCGCAGCGCCCGGACCAGGTCCCCGAAGGCGACGAGGTCGTCCGTCTCATACGCGACCACGAACTCCTGACTGTCGAGCCCGAACGAGTAGGCCAGCGCCTGGCGAACCATCGGATAGTCGTGGCCGACTCGCATGTGCTCGTTCATCACGCCCTGGCGCGTCTCGCGTGACTGGAGATACCACTCGGTACTCTTGGTGAAGGGGTAGACGATCAGGTAACGCGACCGCTCGCCGCTGAACAGCGACTGCTCCTGGTCGGTCGGCTTCTTCACGTACTGGGACGGCCCGATCCGTCCGATGAACGAGTGGCGGACGGTGAGCCAGCGGCCCAGTCCTGCCCGGAGCGATCCGGCGGCCGCTGCCTCGAGGTCATCGACTGAGGACGCCATGCGCCAGAAGAGGAGGTCGACGCCCGGCTCGAGGCCGACCGAGGAGTAGGCCACGCTCCGGACGCCGTCGGACTCGACGGCCGAACAAGCCTCGGCAAACCGGCGGCCGTCGTCGTGACGGTCCTCGTCCGGAAGGCGACGCCATGCCGGGTCGAGCCCGAGCGCGAGGGTCTGGATATAGGTCTGCTCGTCGCTCATCGTTCGTCCCGAAGCCACTGGGCGATGTCCGCAGCGGCGTACGTGATGACGATGTCGGCGCCGGCCCGAACGATCGCGGTCACGGCCTCCAGCATCGCTCGTCGGCCGTCGAGCCAGCCGCGCTCGGCGGCCGCGGCGATCATCGCGTATTCGCCCGACACCTGGTACGCAGCGATCGGCAGGTCGAACCGGGCTCTGGCAGCGGCGATGAGATCCAGCCCGGGAAGGGCGGGCTTGATGAGCAGGAAGTCCGCGCCCTCGGCGACGTCCAGCGCCATCTCTCGGAGGGCCTCTCGCCCGTTGGCCGGATCCATCTGGTAACCGCGCCGATCGCCGAACGAGGGGGCGCTGTCGGCGGCCTCGCGGAAGGGCCCGTAGAACGCCGAAGCGTGCTTGGCGGCGTAGGCCATGATCGCGGTCTGGGCGAAGCCCGCGTCATCGAGGGCCGAGCGGATGGCCGCCACCTGGCCATCCATCATCGCGCTGGGAGCGACGACGTCCGCCCCTGCCCGCGCCTGGCTGACCGTCGTGTCCGCCAGCCGCCGGAGTGCGGCATCGTTGTCGACGGAGCCATCTGTTGCAAGCGGCCCGCAGTGACCGTGGTCGGTGTATTCGCACAGACAGCTGTCGGCGATCGTCACGATCGGAAGATCGCGCGCTCGGATCCTCCGGAATGCGTCCTGCACGATCCCGTCGTCCGCCGATGCGCCGGATCCGATCGCGTCCTTCGCCGCGGGCAGGCCGAACAGGATCAGACCGCCAACGCCGAGACCGGCCAGCCGAGCGGCTTCATCGGCCGCCAGATCCGGCGACAGGCGGGCCTGACCGGGCATCGACCCGATCGCCTCGCGGATCCCGAAACCCGGGCGAACGAAGAGCGGGGCGACAAGCATCGAGGGGTGAAGGCGCGTCTCGCGGACGAGCGAGCGCATGGCAGCGGTCCGCCGAAGCCGGCGCGGCCGGACGGTCAGGTATGTGTCAGCCGGGACGTCTTCGCCAGTGAGGGGATGCTCCGGAGCCCCGGTCTCGACGATCATCGAATCTCCTGTCTGGCTGCGCGGAGCGCCTCTGCGGTGGTCGCGGCGAGCGCGGTGGCATCGCGGGTGGGCGCCTCGGCGAGAACCACGAATCCAAGTCGGCGGGCTTCACCCGCCGTTTCGGGGCCGATGCAGACCGCAGGGATCGACGTGACATCGAAGGACGGTTCGGCCGCCGAGAGCGTCGCCAGGCCGCGGACGGTCGACCCACTCGTGAACAGGACCGCCTCGAGCTGACCGTCGGTCAAGGCCGAACGGAGCAGTGAGCCGGAGGACGCCGGCGCCTCGCGGGTCCGATAAGCGACCACATCGTCGACGACCGCTCCGCGTGCCCGCAGGGCAGCGGGCAGCTCGTCGTCCGCGAGGTCCCCACGAAGGAGGAGAACGTTGTCGCCCGACCTCACGGGGAGTTCAGCCGCGATCCCAGCCGCGCTCGAATCCGTGGGCTGGAGGTCGACCTCGACACCCTCGTCAGCGAGCGCCCTCCGAGTCGCGGGGCCGATCGCCGCCCAGCGCGGCGCGCCCAGGGGCGTGGCCACGCGCTGGGCCGCCGACAGGATCGCGCGGGCGCCATTCGCGCTCGTCACGACGACCCACGAGTAGATCGCGAGGTTGCGGGCGACAGCGTCCAGCTCGCCTCCGGCGGGTACCGGCTCGATGGCGATCGCCGGCACACCGATGGCATCGATCCCGGCCGCATGGAGGTGGTCCATGAGGTCGCTCGCCTGGTCGGCGGCACGAGTGACGATCACCCTCGGTCGTCGGACGGTCCGGGCCGTGGTCGGAGCCTCCTCGAGTGGGTCGCTCTGACCAGCGACATCGGGCAGGCGAGCGCCGAGGAGTGCCGCGAGCGCCGTGCCCAGGCGCACGCCGTCGCCGACCGGGCCGCGGACGCGATCGCGCGCCACGGCGGTACCGTCCGGTCGGGCGTATCCACCGAGGATCAGGAGTTCGTCGCCCTCGATCGTGGCGAGTGCGCCGATCGGTGCCCGACAGCCACCACCCGAGGCGGCGAGGAACGCCCGCTCGGCCTCGACGCGGAGGCGGGTCGAGCGGTCATCGATCGCGGCAGTCAGGCCGAGCAGGCGTTCGTCGTCGCGACGGATCTGGACCGCGATGGCACCCTGACCGGGTGCTGGCGGCACGACGTCGGGATCGAGTCGCTCGGCGATCCGGTCGCTGCGCCCAAGGCGCTCCAGACCGGCCGCCGCGAGGACCAGCGCGTCAGTCTCCCCGTCGTCGAGCCGGCGAAGCCGCGTATCGACGTTGCCGTGCAGCGGGTGGACCATGAGATCCGGCCTGCAGGCCAGGACGAAGCCCATCCGCCGCGGACTATCGGTACCGACCCTGGCCCCGGCGGGCAAATCTGAAAGACGCCGCTGCCGGGCATCGGCGCGGACCACGAGGACGTCGCACGGATCGGCGCGCGGAAGGTACGCTCCGATTCGCAACCGCGGATCATCGTCGGTCGGTACGTCCTTCGCGCTATGGACGGCCACGTCGACTTGACGGTCAAGGAGCGCCTGCTCGATGGCCGCGACGAACGCCCCCTCTCCCCAGGCCGTATCGGGCGCGCGCCGATCGCCCTCGGTCTCGACGACGACGAGGCGGGTCCGCCGACCATCGCGCTCGAACGCCTGAGCGACCAGCCGCGCCTGGGCAAGCGCGAGCGCGCTGCCCCGCGTGCCGATCCGGATCATCGAACCGTTCACAGCCCGAACAG
>JBKJQY010000065.1:0-50182 GCA_046593725.1 Candidatus Limnocylindrales bacterium | reverse complement strand
GTTCCGCCCATCACGAACGAGCGTCTCCGAATGCTGGTCGTGGGGAGCCCGGCCCGACAGGCCCGCGGCGGCCAGCGCTCGGCGGCTCGCTCCGGATCTCCCCCTTGCGGTCCTGTGCGGACCGCGTTCGGCACGTGTTCCTCGTGGACGTTGGCGATAAAGACATCGGCTGTTGGATCCGGCCGGTAGCGTCGCACGTTCGTACCGATCGTGGTCCCTCCCGGACCGGAGCAGTCGCGACCAGGTCGGCTCAGCTCCGGAGGCCAGCGGACCTTCGACGATGGGCGGTGGATGCCCAGGGGCCAGGAACCCTCCGGCCAGCCGACCGTACCTTGGAGGGCGTCCGCGGTGATGATCGCGCCCGTGATCGCCCCGAACGCCGCCAGGACGCCTGTGCTGATCCTGTGGCGCTCAGCATCGACACCGCCTGCTGGCCCGCCAAGTCGATGATCTCGCATCGCCATCCGCTGAAGTGACGCGTCACGTGACCCCAGCCGACGTTTGCGTCCCGCAGCAGGTAGAACGTGAGCAGGGCTCCCAGGCGATCATCAGAGGGGGGGTCCTCGGTGGGGCTTCACCCGAATCGCACGACAGCGGCCGCTCCGTTTGGTAGGGTGTCCGCCCCTTGAGGTGCCCTTGTGGCCATGCGGATCGGACTGGTCCTGCCCATCGCGGATGAAGACGGCCTCGACGGTCAGGCGCCGTCATATCCGGAGATCCGCGCGCTGGCGATCGCGGCCGAAGCGGGCGGACTCGACTCCGTCTGGGTCTTCGACCATGTGCTGTTCCAGTTCGATGGCGTCACGACCGGCATCCACGAGTGCTGGACGATCATGTCGGCCTTGGCCGAGGCAACTAGTCGGGTCCAGCTCGGCTCGATCGTCATGTGCACCAGCTTCCGGAACCCGGCCCTGCTGGCCAAGATGGCCGCGACGCTCGATCACGTCAGTGACGGCCGGCTCATCCTTGGCATCGGCTGCGGCTGGCACGACCCCGAATACGAGGCTTTCGGCTACCCGACGGACCACAGGGTGGCCCGGTTCGAGGAGGCCCTGACCGTCATCCGAGGTCTTATCCGGGACGGACGAGTGGATCTTGATGGCCGCTGGGTCCAGGCGCGCGACGCCGTCCTGCTGCCACCCGCCCGACGCGACATCCCGATCCTGATCGCGGCCAAGCGGCCCCGGATGCTGGAACTCACCGCACGCCACGCGGACCTCTGGAACCTGGCCTGGTTCGGACTGCCGGACGAGCGTTTCGAGACCGTCCGGACCGCGCTGGCCGAGGCCTGCGCCACGGTGGATCGCGATGCGGCCACGCTCGGGATCACGGCCGGGATCACGATCCGCTATCCAGACCAGATCCCGCCGGGCAAGACGCCCGATACGTCTGCAGCGCTCGATGGTGCGGATCCGGGGGCTGTGGTGGCCGGCTTCGGGGCATGGGCGACCGTCGCGGACCATCTCATCGTCGCGCTCGATCCCTGTAGCCCTGAGACGGTCGCCCGGTTCACGGCATCGGTCGCGGGCTGGCGAGCCGGCGCGGGCTGAAGTTCAGTCGGCCTCGATCCGACGGGGCGAGAGGCGCGGCCCATACCGCGGTGGGCGAAGACCGCTCAGTTCCAGGAGCCTGACGACATAGGCGCGGCGCCCGGCGTACGGCGCCAGCAGTTCCACCATCCGTTCGTTCGTCCCGCGAGGCTCGCCGGCCAGCGCCCACGAGACGAGGTTCTTGAGATGGAAGTCGCCGACGCTCAACGCATCGGGATCGCCGAGCGCGCGAACGGCCACCTCGGCGGCGGTCCACGGGCCAAGGCCCGGTAGTCCGGTCAGCCGCATGTGCGCCTCGGCGATCGGCAGATCCACGATCGCCTCGAACCATACGGCCCGGGCTGCGACGCGGCGGATGAGGTCCGCCCGGCGACGCTCGACCCCATACGGGTGGTAGGCGTAGTAGGGGAGACCCGCGAGCGTCGCATCAAGAGGCGGCAGGCGGAGCCACAGGTCCGGCGGCCCGGGAGCGTCCTGCCCATAGATTCCGACGAGCCCGAACCAGGCCCGCCGCGCTTCGCCGCCGGTCACCTTCTGTTCGAGGATCGCCGGCACGAGTGACGCCATGACGACCTCGGTCCGGGGCAGGCGGACGCCGGGAAAGCGACGGGCCAGGTCTGTGACAAGGGCCGACGGGCCCGCCAGCGACGGCCGTTCCGTAGCGGCGCCGACCAGACTGCCGGCACGTTCCAGGAGGACGTCGGCACCCGCTCCCCATGCCTCGCAGCGCAGGAGCGTGCCCTCGTGCGTGATGGCGATCGTGGCATCGCCTGATGGCGTGCGAAACGCCAGCCACGCTCGGCCTGGCCGTACCCGGATCGTCCGGTCGCCGGGTCCTCGAGCGAGCGGCCCGAGCGTCAGCGCGAGGTCCAGGGGGCCCTTCACGACCACGGTTCGGGCGGGCATGATCGCCAGTCTGTCAGGGTTCCGATTTGGTCACACGCTGCGCCGAAATCCCCGGACTAGTCCTTTCGGTGGTAGGGTACCCGTGACGTGCGACGCCTCAGAGTCGTCGCGAGCTTGGCGCTCATCGCCCTGTTCGCCTCGGTCGCCGTCCCCGGACCGGTCGGATCGCGGGCCCCCAGCCCCACCGACCAAGTGGCCCCGGACCTCTTCCAACGCGTGGAGGTGGCCGCTGCCGTCCGTGGGCCGGTGATGACGATTCCGCCCCTCGATCCGGGGGCCCGCTCAGACGGGAACCTGGATCAACGCTCGACCCTGTTCGAGCCGGCCACGCGAACCGAGCCCCCCAAGGCTCGAGTTCCGGTTGCCCAACCCTTCCCAGCCGTCAAGGTGATCCTCAAGCGCCTATGGCACACGGATCTCGACATCTCCTGGTACGGCCCCGGGTTCTACGGCAAGCGGACCGCGTGCGGCTATGCCCTGACGACCACTCTCGTCGGCGTCGCCAACCGGACGCTCCCATGCGGGACCAAGGTCACGTTCAAGAATCCGGCCAACGGTCGCATCGTGACGCTTCCTGTCGTCGATCGCGGTCCGTACGTGTCCGGCCGCGATTGGGACCTGACCGGCGGGGCATGCCTGAAGCTCGATGCGTGCCGGACGGGCACGCTCCTGTGGAAGCTCGCCGGCGGCGGTTGACGGTTCGGGTGGCGCGCGGGCCAGCCTGTCCCGCCCTCGGGGTGCCCGCTCACAGCCCGAGCAATCAGGCATTCAAGCCTCCAAACGGCCATGGTGCCCGCTCTGAGGAGGCGATTCATTCCATGCTCGGTCGGAATCGGCCAGCATGCCCGCTCTGAGTGGGAACCTAGCGATTGTTGAAGGCGGATCGCTCTCGATCTCGGGCTCTGAGCAGACCGCCAGCTCGTCCCAGTCAAGGACGCGCGCTGGCGCGGCGGCGGGACGCGCCGTACCGTAGCGGCATGTGTCGAAGCATCAAGACCCTGCGTCGAGCCGAGACCGCGGCCACGACCGGCGAACTGGAGGCCGCCGCCCGCCAGTACGTCCGCAAGATCAGCGGCTATCGGACCCCGTCGACCCGCAACCAGGCGGTCTTTGACGCGGCCATCGCTGATGTGGCGTCGTCGTCCCGACGACTCATGGAGGCCCTTGGGGTTGCCGTGCTGGACGGCCCGGACCCGATGGATCGCCCGCGAGTCCCGTCGTCCGAAAGCGCGGCCTGATGGCCAGACGCCACACGCCCTATTACCACAAGCTCGTCGCGCTTGGAGCGGAGCTCGTGGACCGCATCGGGTACGACGCCGCCCTTCGGTTCAGCACGGTCGCCGAGGAGCATCTGGCCACCCGCCAGCGAGTGGGTGTCTACGACGTCTACCATCAGGGCGCCCTCGACCTGAAGGGCCCGGACGCCGAATCGCTGCTGGCTCGATTGCTGGTGAACGATCCCACGCGCATCGACGATGGCGGCGTCCTGTATTCCTCTCTGTGCAACGAGGCCGGCGGGATGGTGGACGACCTGACCATCTACCGCCTCGCCGCGGACCACTACTGGCTGTGCCCCACGCCATCCCGCGTGGATACCGTCGAGTCCTGGATCCACGATCACACGAATGGCTCGCGCGCCTATCTCACCAACATCGTGTCTGGCACCGCGTTCCTGTCGTTGCAGGGTCCCCGTTCGCGGGAGACCCTCGCGGCGATGACCGAGGTGGATCTCTCGACCGCGGCGCTCCCGTATTTCAGCTCCACGCGCGGCGCCGTCGCGGACGTGCCGGCCCTCATCGCCCGGACCGGCTACTCGGGAGAACTCGGGTACGAGCTGTTCTTCCCGCGCGAATATGCCGAGCACATGTGGGATGCGGCGTTCGCGGCGGGAGCGCCGTTCGGCATCGCGCCGTGCGGTCTCGGGGCGCTGCGCTCGGTCCGCATGGAAAAGAAGTACCCGCTCTATGGCCTGGATCTGAATGACACGACGAGCCCCATCGAAGCCTCTGTCGGCTGGACGGTCCGGTTCGAGCGCGACGACTTCATCGGTCGGGATGCGCTCCTGCGCCAACGCGACGAAGGTGTCACTCGACGGCTCGTCGGGATCGAGTTGGGCGCCGGGGATCCGCTCCCGAAGGCCGGCGACGCGATCCTCGTCGACGGGTCGGCCGTCGGTGCCGTCACGTCGGCCGATGTGGGCCACTTTCTGGGCCGGACCCTCGCGATGGGCTACGTCGCCCCGGCTATCGCCACGGACGGGCTGGCCGCGGCGATCACGTCGGCCGACACGGGCTCGGATCTCGCCGGCGTCATCCGGACGAAGGCCTTCTACGACCCGGACCGGGAGCGCGTCAGAGCCTGACGCTTCCGGCGCTAGAGCTCGCCCCAGCTCGAGACTCTGTGCACGACGATCTCGATGATCGGACGTCGCGCCAGGTCGTGGTCGGCGTACTGCTCGTACCGCGCTCGAAGGGCCTCGACGGCCATGGTGTGCTCGATGCCCTCTCCGGAGTCAGTCCCGGGTGGTTCGACGAGTGACGCGAGCCCGACGCAGCGGAGCCAGGCCAGGCGACTCCACACCTCGCTCCAGCGGTCCACCAGGACCGTCACCCGCGGGTCCGCCAGGATGTCGCGGGCCCGGGCCAGGCCGCGCGGGTCTTCGATCGCCTTTGGCTTGTCGTCGAGCGGCGTCCAGATGATGGGATCATTCGCGTGGACCGCGAAACAGATCGGCACCAGCCGCGCTGCACCGTCGGGCGCGATGGTCGCCAGCACGGCCCGTCGGGCCTCCATCAGCAGGCGTCGTTCCCCGGGGGTGAAGACCAGCTCGGATCCCATGTCGCGCCTATGATGACCGCATCATGCGCGGCTGGATCCTCGGGGTGACGCTCGCCACATCGGCACTCGTCGTTGGCGGGTGCGGATCGGTCGATGGGTCTGCCCCGCCGCCTCCGGCCGCGGTGACAGGGCCGTGGCAGCCTGGGCCGTTCGAGCCCCTGGACCACTCTCTGGCAGCCGCGGCAGAGGCCCGATGTCGTGAACGAACCCCGCAGGCGATCGACCTGCCGGTGGTCCTGCACGACCAACGCGGGGATGGCGTCGACACTGTCCTGTTCGCGGGCCCGACCGGTCGCGCCTCATGCCAGGTCGCCCGCGACGAGTCCGGCAGGTACACCTGGCTGGCCGGCTCAGCCACTACCGATCCTGTGACGGCGGACCCCACCAAGGACGACATCACCATCGACGGGATGGGATCCACTTCGGGCTCTGACACCGGCACCGTCAGCGACATCTCGGGGCGGACCGGGAAAGCGATCGCGTCGCTCCGGATCCGGCTCGATGACGGTCGAGAGGTGGTCGCCACGACGTCCAACGGCTGGTTCTACGCCTGGTGGCCGGGCGAATCGGTGGCGATCACGCTCTTCGGCGACGACGCGACCGGCCGGCAGGTCGCATCCGCGATACCTTGACCGTCGACGGCCCCGAGCCCATCCGGCACATCTCGAGCGCCCGGATCGTGGCGGTCCGCGGCGAGTCGCTCGAGTTCCGCGACGATCGGGTCGTGGGTGAGGCGCCGCTCGAGATCCTCGCCGCCGGTCCGGGTCAGGCGCCTGTCGCCGTCGCGGTCACGATGCGGACGCCCGGTCACGAGGCGGAGCTGGCCATCGGCTTCCTGCGCACCGAGGGCCTCATCACCGGGAGCGAGGTTCTCTCGACCCACGCCGGCGACCCCGCGGACCTCAGTCAGCCGGACGACACGATCCTGGTCCGTCTGGCGATACCGTTCGATGCTTCGGCCGTGGCCGAGCGCCACTTCATCGCGACCGCGTCCTGCGGGATCTGCGGCAAGGCCTCCATCGACGAGGTCGTGCTGCGTGCGGAGCCCATCCCCGTCGGGCCGGTTGTCGACCGAACTGTGATCCTGGCGTTGCCGAACCTGCTCCGCGCTGCCCAACGGGCATTCGACCAGACCGGAGGGCTGCATGCCGCGGCCCTGTTCGATCCAGGTGGTCAGCTCATCGGCATCCGCGAAGACGTGGGGCGCCACAACGCCCTCGACAAGCTCATCGGGTCGCAGGTGATGGCCGGAACCCTCCCACTGCACGACCGGATCCTCATGGTGTCCGGGCGGGTGAGTTTCGAGATCGTCCAGAAGGCCGCCGTCGTTGGCATCCCCATCCTGTGCGCGGTCTCGGCGCCGTCGGACCTTGCCGTCGCGACGGCCGACCGCCTCGGCGTGACGCTGGTGGGATTCCTCCGCGGCGACGGGTTCAACGTCTACAGCCACGACGGCCGGATCGAGCTCCGGGACCTGTCCGGGCTGGGTTGACCCAGGGACTCCCTCACGCGTCTGCTCGCCCTCATCCTCGTGATCGGATGGGAGCTGATCGTCGGGGATGCTCGGACGCGAGTCGAACGACGATGCCGCTGGCGGGAGCGCACCGGTCGGACCCACTCCGGCTGCCTGACCACATGGCTGGCGACCCGGCGCCCGACGACGCTGCGCCCGCGCCATCGACATCCTCCTGTCGTTGGCGACCGCTCCGGTCCCGGAGGGACCGCGATCTTGTCGAACGTGCATGGCCGCCGGCCGCATCCAACATCGAACGGCGCGATCGTCGAACTTCACGAGAAACTCGTGCTGCTCACGATCCTCACAGGACCGCACAGCGGTCCGCGGGGAGGTCAACAACGTGTCTGGAAATCCAGCCGATCGCGCGGATCTAGCGGTCGTCCCCGTTCCGATGGCGACAGGAACACGCGGAACAGGGACGACGAAGCTCACCATGAGCGTCACGCCGAAGGCGATCATCGCGAGGCAGGCCGTCTCGATGGGCCGTGTCGTGCCGTGCGCTACGCTTCCTGCCCTGGCCCGCCGGGGGACCGATCGGACGAGGACCCTATGACCGCGAACCCGAGCGACACTCCTGCCTCGCTTGCGTCCGTCACCGGGTCCGGTTCGGCGGACGAGGATCTCGGATCGGCGACGGACAGTTCCGGTCGCGCGGTCAAGAGGGTCAGTGCTGTCGTCCTGGCTGGTGGTCGCTCGTCCCGCTTCGGGCGCGACAAGCTGGCCGAGCCACTCGACGGTGCGACCGTCCTGTGGTGGACTATCGAGGCGCTGCGCGGCATCTCGGACGACATCGTGGTGGTCGTTGCGCCCGACGGGCTCGCGACCGAGCCGCCCGATGTCCGGATCGTCCGGGATGGCGAAGCGCATGGCGGCCCGCTGATCGGAGCCCTGACCGGCCTGGCCGCGACCGAGCACGGCACCGTGTTGCTCACCGGTGGCGACATGCCCTGGCTGGACGCCCGCGTCCTGAGGCTGATGGTCGCTTCGTTCGCGCCGGCCATGGATGGTGTCGCGCTTGGCTTCGATGGCCGTCGAGAACAGCTCCCACTCGCACTCCGGCGCGATGCGGCGCTGTTGGCCTCGACACGGCTCGTTGGAGCCGGCGAACGCCGTCTCGGCGCCCTGCTTGAGGCGCTGACGCTCATCGTCGTCCCTGAGGTCGAGTGGCGCCGCCTGGATCCTGCTGCGGCCACCATCCGGGACATCGATACGCCAGCTGACCTCGTGATCTAGCAGCAGGCGCTCAGCCGTCGAGCGCGACATCCTCGTATACGGCCACGCCGTCGATGAAGGTCGCGACGCAGCGCGCCTCGCCGATGGCGCCCAGTCCGCGGTCGAACAGGTCGCGGTCCAGGACCGCGATATCGGCCGCCTTGCCGACCTCGATGGAGCCCGTGTCGCGATCCTGGTGGTTCACGTAGGCGGATCCCATCGTGAACGCCGCGAGGGCGTCAAGCAGCCCGATCCGCTGGTCCGGAAGAAAGACCGGTCGCTCGCCGCGGTGGTAGTCGGCGATGCGGTTGACGGCGACTTCCATCTCGGCCAGCGGGTCCGGCGTGGAGACACTCCAGTCCGAGCCCATCGCCAGCATCGCTCCGGCCTCGAGCAGCGACCGGAACGGGTACTGCCAGGTCGCACGCTCCGGACCCAGGAACGGTGTCGTAAGGTGGTCCATCTGGTCCTCGTGGCAGGCCCAGTACGGTTGGGCGTTTGCCACGACACCCAGTACGCGGAACCGGCCGATGTCGTCTGGGTGGATGACCTGGATATGGGCGATGTGCGGGCGCGTATCGCTGGGTCCGTTCGCTCGGCGCATCGCCTCCACGGCGTCAAGTGCTTCGCGGCAGGCCCGGTCGCCGATCGTGTGGAAGTGCGGCTGGAACCCCAGCGCGTCCATGCGCGGGACCGCTTCGGCCAGGACGGCCGGGTCGATCATGCTCATCCCACGGTTGCCGGTCGGCTGGCCGTCGGCCCCGAGATAGGGCTCGAGCATCGTCCCGGTGAAGTTCTCAAGGACCCCGTCCATCATCAGCTTGATGCTGGTGGCCCGGTAGTTGCCGATGGTCGTGGCCGCCCGACGGTCCACCAGCTCGTCGAGCTGCTCGACGCCACGACTGCGCTCCCACCACATGGCACCGACGACCTTCGCGGTCAGCTCGCCGCGGCCGGCCAGCGCGACGTAGGCGCGTTCCTCCGTCTCGGGCCTGACGATGGCGTCCTGCCAGGTCGTGATCCCCAGCGAGTGCAGGTAGGCCTGCGCGAGACGAAGCGCCGCCTCGAGTTCGCCGGCTGTCGTGTCGGGCAGGAACTGTTCGACGAGCGTCTGGGCGCCCTCCTGGAGGCCGCCGCCAGGGGACCCGTCCGGCTCGCGGTCGATGCGACCATCCGCGGGGTCCGTCGTCCGTGCCGTGATCCCGGCGATCTCCAGCGCCTTGGTGTTGACCCAGGCGCTGTGCCCATCGCGGCTGGTCAGGAAGACCGGACGATCGGGGGACACGCGGTCCAGATCCGCCCGGCTGGGGACGCCGCCAGGGAAGTCGTCCATCGACCAGCCACCGCCCTGGATCCAGGCGACCTCGGGGTTCGTGCGTGCGTACGTCGCCACGATATCGACGTAGGTGTCGAGGCCACGGGCATCGTGGAGTTCGCAGCGCAGGCGAGTCAGGCCGCCGTGGACGGGGTGCACGTGCGAATCGCCGAACCCGGGCGTCACGGTCCGGCCGCGCAGGTCGACGACCCGGGTCCGCGGGCCAGCGTGCGCGCTGATGGCCGCGTCCGGTCCCACCGCGACGATCCGGCCACCGCGGACCGCCACTGCGGTCGCCCAACTGCGGACGGCATCCATCGTGGCCACGCGGCCACCGGTGAGGATGAGATCGGCTGGCTGGTCGACGGTCATCGGGGGGCCTCGCTGGGTGGGAGGTACGGCAGGCGGGTGAGGTGGAGGATGACAGGCCGGCTTTCCTTTGGCCCCGTCTATCCTGCAGGCCGCGACGTCAGGGGACCGGCGGTGTCCAGTCCAGGGCGGCGAGTTCGAAGCCCTCGTACTCGAAGGCCGGGCTCACGATGCAGCCGACCAGGGCCCAGGCACCCAGCGGCCGTGCGGACTGCCACGCATCCCTCGGGACGACGACCTGGACGATGTCGCCGCCAACGACGTCCCCGCCCAGCCGATGGACGGCGATCGAGCCGTCGCCTTCCGCCCAGATCCGCAGCTCCAGAGCCTCGCCGGCAGACCATTGCCAGATCTCGGCCGCGTCGACCCGGTGCCAGTCGGACCGCTCACCCGCCGCGAGGAGATACAGGATCGTACTGACGGACGGCCGCTGGCCCGCCGGGGCCTCTGCCCGCCAGGTCTCCACGAACCAGCCGCCTTCTGGATGCGCCACCATCCCGAGTTCGGAGACGATCGTGTCGCTGGACTCCATCGGTCGAGCATAGCGGCGCTGTGCGGCGTAGCATCGCCCGATGACCACCGTCAACCTGCTCCATGCCGGATATGCCCACGATCGCGTTGGCAGCAGCGTCGTCCTGGTCCGTGACGGCGACGCGCTCATCGTCGCGGACCCTGGGATGGTCGCGAACCGATCCCTGATCCTCGACCCGCTGGCTGCCCTGGGTGTCGCCCCCGAAGCCGTCACACATGTCTTCCTGAGCCACCATCATCCGGATCACACGGTCAACATCGCGCTCTTCCCCAACGCCGAGGTCGTCGACTTCTGGGCTCGCTACAAGGACGATCTGTGGCTGGATCACGATGGCGACGGCTACCAGCTCGCCCCGAACTCGACGCTCTGGCTGACGCCGGGCCATACCGCCGAGGACGCCACGCTCGTCGTCCGGGCGGACGATGCCGTCTACGCGATGACCCACCTCTGGTGGAAGGAGGACCGGACGCCCGAGATCGACCCGCTGGGCGACGACCAGCACGCGATCGAAGTCGGTCGAGCGCGGGTCCTCGCCGCGGTGGACATCGTCATCCCCGGCCACGGGGCCGCGTTCACGGTGCGTGGCTGACCGACCGACGCGCGACGATGTTCAGACGGACATAGTCGATCGTCGGCGCGCCGAGGCCATCGGCGACGGCCCTGACGAACGCGTCGCGCTCGCCCTCGGGCAGGCGATCGAGGTGAGCACCCAGGACGACCGTGCGCAGGTAGCTCTCGAACGGCTCGCCGGCGTCGAAGCGGGTAGGTTCGTCCGTCAGCCAGCATTCGATGTCCACGAACCCGCTGGCGTCCAGGCGAGCGGTCGTGTCAAGTGGCGTTTCGAGGTGGACGGGGCCCAGCCAGCCGTCGCCGATCCCCGCCAGCACGCGCTGCACGTTGGCTATGTTGCCGACGCCGCCGCACTGCGCCACGAGCAGGCCGCCGTCGCGCAGGACCGCGGCGAGGTTCGCGAACAGGGCGTCGTGGTCCGGCACCCAATGGAACGTGGCGGTCGAGAGGATCGCGTCCACCGGCTCGTCCAGCGGGATCGGCCGGGCCAGGTCAGCGACGAGAAACGAGACGCGATCCCCGAACCGGGCCAGCCGGGCACCGGCCTCCTCGACCATGGCCGGCGAGCCATCGAGCGCGAGCACATGACCATTCGGAAGCCGCTCCGCCAACGATTCCGTCACCCGGCCGGTCCCGCAGCCGGCATCCAGGACGCGTTCGCCGCCGCTCAAGGGAAGGCGATCCAGGACGACGCCGCCCCAGTGCGTCATCGGGTCCGCGACGCGGTCGTAGCTCCGGGCGTCCCAGTCGAAGGTCACCGGTCAGCCACCGGCGATCATCGAGCTGCCGTGGTCGGCCGCCTCGGCCGCGTCTGCCACGCCGGCCGCCGCCCGGGTCGGGCGCTCACGTAGACCAACGAACGAGACGGCCGCCCCGACGAGCAGTAGTCCCACGTTGATGAGGGCCGCGACGTGGAACGCATCGATCGAGGCCTGGCGCTGGGCGACGATCTCGGCCGCGGTCGCGCCCGCCGGCGCCGGGTTCAGCGCCTGGAACATGGAACGGACCTCCGGCGCCGACACGTCGAGCACCGGGAGCAACGACCCCAGGACGCTGTAGAACGTGGCGCTGACGACGATGAAGATGATCGCGCCCAGTAGCGGGGAGCCCACCCGGGCGATCGAGTTGTTGATAGCGGACGCGATCCCCGAGAAGCGACCCGAGACCGACCCCATCAGCGTCGTCGTCAGGGGCGCGACGACGCAGGCGATCCCGGTCCCGAAGAGGAGGGTCGCCGGCAGGGGGTCGACGAAGACGCTGGGCGGCGGGATGAGGGTCGCCGGGTCCGAGATGGTCGCGAGCCACGGCGCCGAGTCGGCTGGGAGGCGGGCCCACCAGAGCAAGCCGAAGGCCATGATCACCGGGCCGGCAACCAGGAACGGTCGCGCACCTGTCCGGCCGGCGACGGTGCCGATTTGCGTCGAAAGGATCGCCAGCATCAGGCCGCCCGGGATGCCGACCACGCCCGCGGCCAGGGCCGTGTACCCGAGGACGCCCTGCAGGACGAGCGCCTGATACAGGAGCGTCACGTACAGCGCGCCATAGATGAAGAACGTGGCCAGGTTGATCGAGGAGAACGCGCGGGACCGGAACAGGCTGAGCGGCACGAGCGGGTCGGGGCGCCTCGCCATGAGGAACGGGAAGGCGATGAGGGCGATGACGCCGATGACGATCGCGGCCCAGGCGACCGGGTCCTGCCACTCCCTGGCCTCGCCCCGGATGAGTCCGAACGACAGGCCGCCCACGGCAAGCGCCGCGACGAACGCCCCAAGCCAGTCGAACCGGTCGCCAGCCTCCATATCGCGGGACTCCGCGACGTGGCCGAGTGTCGCCCAGACAGCCACGGCAAGGACCGGGACGTTGACGAGGAAGGCCACTCGCCACCCGATGGTGTCCACCAGGATCCCGCCCACGATGGGACCCAGAACGATCAGGGCCGACGTGGAGGCGGCCCAGATCCCAAAGGCTCGGCCGCGCTCGGGGCCCTGGAAGGCATGGGTGATGAGGGCGATGGAGCCCGGGATCAGGAGCGCGCCGGCAGCGCCCTGGAGGAGGCGAAAGACGACCAGCCACTCGAGCGTGGGCGCGAGGCCGCACAACGCTGACGTGGCCGCGAAGCCGACCAGGCCGATGACGTAGATGCGCCGCCGGCCGTAGTGATCGGATAACCCGCCCGACAGGATCAGCAGGGCCGCGAGGACCGCCAGGTAGCCGCTGACGACGTAGTTCTGGCCTTCGAGCACGCCGATGAAGGTCGCCGGCAGGTCCTCGCCGATGGTCTTCAGGGCGACATTGACGATGGTGCCGTCCAGGAAGACGGCGCCCGAACCGATGACGGTCGCGAGGAGGGTCCAGCGCTGGCGTGGGGTCATTCGGGCAGTGTCGCAGCGACCGACCGACTACGGCAAGCTTCCCGGGTAGACTCTCGCCCATGTCCGGACCCGTGGCGCTCGTTGGCGCCGGAGAGTTCCTTCCAGTCATGGCTGCGTTCGACCAAGGTCTGCTTGCCACGACCGGCCGCTCCCGGCCGCGGGTCGTCATCCTGCCGACGGCGTCATACCCGGATGGCGAGGAGGTCTTCACGCGATGGGCGGCGATGGGCGTCGCGCACTTCGGATCGCTTGGGGCGGAGGTGGAACCACTCCTCGTGCGCGACCGCGCCGGCGCGGAGGATGCCTCTGCAGCCCAGGCCGTCGGCGAGGCGGACCTCATCTACCTGTCCGGAGGCAAGCCGGCATACCTGATGGGGGCGTTGGCGGACACGGCAGTCGGGCGCGCGATGGCGGCCGCGCACGCGCGTGGCGCCGTGCTGGCTGGCTGCTCGGCGGGCGCCATGGCCCTCGCGGGCAATGCCTTCGACTTTCGGATCCGGGTCCTGCCGTGGTTGCTTCGCTGGCGAGCGGGACTTGGGTTCGTGCCGGATGTCTCGGTCGTGCCGCACTACGACGCGTGGCCCGAGCCACTGTCCGTGCTCATCGCCCTGCAGGCGCCGCGCGGATCGGTCGTCCTGGGGATCGACGAGGGGACGGCCGTCGTGGGCCGGGATGGCGCGTGGCAGGTCTACGGCCGGTCCCGTGTGACGGTCTGGCGCGGCCATCGTCGCGAGCGTTACCGCGCCGGCGAGATCTTCCGACTCTGAGGTTTGGGCGCGGCAGCCCTAGCGGGGCATGGGTTCTTCGCCGCATTTCGGGAGCGTCTTGTCGCCGGTGAGGCGACGATCCAGGCCTGAACAGGCCACACCGGGCGGCCCGGCTCGAGCCTGTCGTCTGTGAGGCGACGAGCCCCGGGCCTGCGAGGCGGCCACGTCCGCTGGTTGGCCCTGCCGTCGCCCCGCAGACGACGGGTGTCGCGTTGGCCGCGATCGATCGACGCGAATCGCCCGTTTCGTCGCCGGGCAGGCGCGACCCGAGCGTCGCCTCGGCGTGCCACCACCCCGCCGGGATTCTCCCTCGCCGCGTCCCGGCTCGAGCCTGTCGCCCGCAACGGGACGAGTCCCAGCCCCGCGAGGCGGCCAGGTCCGCTGGTTGGCCTTGCCGTCACCCCGCAGGCGACGAGTGTCGCGTTGGACCTGATCCGCGGACCCGAACCGCCCGTTTCGTCGCCCGGGAGGCGCCGACCACGCCCCGGGATCAGTCCGGCTTGACGGTGCGGAAGCAGTCGCTGCAGTAGACCGGGCGGTCCATGCGTGGCTTGAACGGCACCTGGGCCTGGTTGCCGCACTCGGAGCAGACGACCGCGAAGAGCTCGCGCGTCGGCCGATCGTCGCTGCGCTCGTAGCCCCGCGGGCCGCCGATCCCACGGACGTCGTCGCCCGTGTCACGCGTCGCGCGGCGGCTGGCTCGACAGCCGGTGCAGCGCTTCGGTTCGCTGGTGAAACCCTTCAGGACGTAATACTCCTGATCGGCGGCGGAGTGGATGAAGTCCATCCCACAGTCGACACATTGGATGGAACGATCTGCGTAGGTCACGGGAGCTCCTCTGGGGCGCGTGTAAGCGTCTTGTCGGAGCGGTCCTGGCAGAGAGGCCGGCACATGGGACGCCATCGTCGAGCCGAAGCCGGCGAATCGATGCGTCCCAGGTGCCGACAGCGATCTGTCGTCGGGACGCACCGGTTCTAGTGCCGGGAGGATACAACGGCTTCTGGGATTCGGCTGGCAATGGCCCGGACGGGAAGTCGCTGCGACACCGTACCTGTCACAATGACCCTCGAACATCCGGGGTGGCGAGCGGGGAGTCATGGGGGCGCCTCGCTCGCACGAATGCCCCGGTCGCGTCGTCCGGCACCATGACCGACCAGGAGGCGAGCCCCGACCGGATGCTACGGATCATCCACACCGCAGACGTCCATCTGGGCGCGCGCCACGACGATTTGGGCGAGCAGGCTGCCGCGCAGCGCGAGCGCCAGTTCGCGGCGTTCTCGCGCGCGGTGGACCTCGCCCTCGTCGAGAAGGTGGACCTGTTCCTCATCGCGGGCGACCTGTTCGACTCCAACGTCCAACCGCGTCGGTCGGTGGAACGTGTCGCCGCCGAGCTGCGGCGGCTCGTCGAGGCACGGATCCGGATCGTCCTGATCCCTGGCACGCATGACGTCTACGACCGTGCCTCCATCTACCGCGCCTACGACCTGCCCGCGATGTCGGGGAGCACCCCGAACGACGACTACGTGACCGTCCTGCGACCGGATGTGCCGTACGTCCACCTCGCGGCCAACGACGCGATCGTCCACGGGCCGGTCTTCGCGACCAAACGAGCGCCCCACAGCCCGCTGCGCGATCTCAAGGCGGACGTCGAGGGCATCGCCGCCACCTGGCGGATCGGGCTCGTGCATGGGTCGATCTCGATCCCCGGCAAGACCGAGCACGACGAGGTCGTCATCACGACCGACGAGATCGCGGCGACGGATCTGGATTACCTCGCGCTAGGCCATTGGCATTCGGCGCAGACCGGCAAGGCGGGCAGCGTCACGTATGCCTACGCAGGCGCACCGGAGGCCGTGGCCCTGGACCAGGACCGGGCAGGCAAGGTCCTGCTCATCGAGCTTTCGTCAGATGCAACAAGGCGGACCGTGACCGTCAGCGAACGGTCTGTCGGGGCGACCAAGTTCGAGAAGCTCGAGTTGGATGCCAGCGGCGTGACCGATCAACCGGCGCTGATCGCGACCCTCGCTGCAAAAGCGGATCCGGACCTGGTGCTGGATGTCCGGCTCGTGGGCGTCCGCCCCGATGATCTCGATGTCGACACGGACGAGGTGGAAGCGGCCATCGCGCCGTCGTTCCTCAAGACCCGCGTTCGCGACGTCTCGCTGCCGGCCCTGACCGAAGGGGTCCTGCCATCGGTGGACACCGTCGCGGGTGCATTCATCCGGGATCTGGAGGCTCGCATCGCGGGACTCGAGGCCACCGCCGACCGCACGCCGGAGCGCTCATCCGAGGCGGCCGAACTGCGCGACGCCCTGCGGCTCGGTCGACTGCTGCTGGCCGGCCATGAGGTCTCGCTGTGAGGATCCGTCGCCTGCGGGTCCAGAACCTGCGTCGCTATCGGGAGCTGGATATCGATCTTGCCCCAGGCCTCACGATCGTCCGCGGCCCCAACGAGGCTGGCAAGTCCACCATCCAGCGCGCCATCGAGCTGGCCCTGACGCGCCGGGTCACGAGTGCGGCCGGCGATCTCGATTCACTCCGCTCCTGGGATGCGCTCGAGGGCGCGCAGACGGTCGTCGCGATCGAATTCGATCAGGACGAGGAGAGCGGGACGAAGTCCGGGACGCTCGAGAAGACCTTCGCGGGCCCGAAGGGCACGGTCGACCTCCAGTACGACGGCCAGTCCATCTCGGACCCGACCCTCGCGGACCAGGTCCTCGCCGAGTTGACCGGAGTCCCGACCGAGGGGTTCTACCGATCGACCGGCTCGGTGCGTCATATGGAAGTCGCCGGCCTGGGCCGCGACGAGGCGGCGCTCCGCGATCGGCTCCAGGCGTCCATCAGCGGGGCGGACCGCGGGACCAGCCACGCACGCAAGAAGCTCGACAAGGCGCTGCATGATCTGACGACCCGTGGCGACAAGAACCCGGGCCGGCTCAAGATCGCCGAACAGGCTCTCGTCCAGGCCAGCGCCTCGGTCGAGCAGGGTGAACTGGCCCTCGCCCAACTGGAACGCGATCGGGACAGCCTGTCCGCCGCTCGCGAGCGGCGCGCGGAGGCTGAAGGGTCGCTGGCGGAGCGGCGCGGCCTGCTCGAGAAGGCGCGCCAGGCCGAGCGACTGGCCGCTGAACGCGACGCGGCGAAGGAACGCTACGACCGATTCCGCCAGGCCGTCGACGTGAGCACCGAGATCGCGGGCATGGCCACTACCCACCCCTCGCCGAACGCGCTGCCCGTCCTGCGCCAGGTCGTGGAACGACTGCGCGTCAGCGACACCCGCCTGCGCGAGCTGAAGGCGATGCTCTCCGGCGAGGTCGATGTCCAGTTCGAGGTCGCGCCGGAGATGGCCTGGCAGCCGCTCTCGCGATGGTCCATACCCCTTGTGATCGTGGGCGTCCTGATCGCGATCCTCACCGTTGCGGCCAGCGCGACTCGGGTCGCCGACCTAGGGCCGGCGCCACTGGCCCTGGGCCTCGTCGTGGCCGGGGTCGGACTGGTGCTCGCCGTCATCGCGCTGCTCATGCGGCGCGGCTCCAGGATGGATACCCAGCTCCGCGATGTCGAGATCGACCGACGACTGCGCGGCCGCTCCGACCTCGAGGAAGAGCAATTGATGCTCGAGGCCGACATCAAGCACCAGCTGGATTCGCTCGGCCTCGACGACCTCGCAGCAGCCGAGGCGATACTCGCCGCGGAGGCCGAGCACGTGGCGTCCATCGACCGTCTGACCGCGCAGCTCGACGGCCTTGTCGGCAAGGAGCCGTCCGAAGCCCTGCCCGGACTGCGCGACGCGGCGGCCCTCGATATCGAACAGAAGACGAGCGCGCTGGAGGCCCTGGGGCCGGTCGCGAAGGAGCCGCGGGCGCGGGAGCGCCTCGAGGTGGAGGTCAAGGGCCAGGAGTACGCCCTGGAATCCGCCCGCGACGACGAGGCGAATGCTCGGGCGCGGGTCGAGGCCAATCCTGTCGACGCCGAACAGGTGGCGGCCCAGGCGGAGCGCCTCGCGGCCTGGCGCGAACAGATGGCCACGCTGGAGCGCCGCCAGCGCGTCTACGCCCTGACGCTGCAGGCGATCGACGACGGGGAGCGGGCGACGATGAAGACCGTGACCCGGTACCTCGAGAAGCACATGGTCGGGGACCTGGCCACGGTCACCGAGGGCCGATATCGCCGCGTCCGCGTCGACGACCGGACGCTGGACATCGAAGTCCTCGCGCCCGAACGGGGCGACTGGGTCAAGGTCAGCTCCCTGAGCCAGGGAACGCTGGACCTCGTGTACCTGACGGCGCGGCTCGGCCTGGTCCGCCTGGTGACCGGCGATCGCCGTCCGCCGCTGTTGATGGATGACCCGTTCGTGAGCCTGGACGATGATCGCGCCACCCGCGCCCTCGGTCTCCTCAAGTCGATCGCCACGGACTTCCAGGTCATCTATATGACCACGTCCGATCGGTACGACAGCGCCGCCGATGCCGTGGTCGAGCTGCCCGGTCCGACTGCCCGCGACGACGCCGCGACGACCGCCGCTGCCGAGTCGAACCCCTGATCGAACCCCTGTCCGGCGCCACCGGTGTCGTGATCTTCGGGCTCGGGTCTGCCTTGGCGTGGGGAGCTGGCGACTTCGGTGGCGGCCTGGCAAGTCGGCGGGCCCCGGTCTTCGGGGTGGTCTTCATCTCGCAGGTCGTCGGGATGTCGCTGGCGCTCGGGCTCGCGTTGCTGCTCGGCGAGACGTGGTTCAGCATTGCGGACCTCGGCTGGAGCATCGCAGGGGGGATCGCCGGCGGCATCGGCATCACGAGCCTGTATCGAGCGCTGGCCATCGGTCGGATGGCGGTCGTCGCCCCGGTCACCGCTGTGCTCGCTGCGATGATCCCGGTCGCGGTCGGCTTCACGACGGAGGGCATCCCGAACCAGGTCGTCCTTGCCGGGATCGCGCTTGCGGTGGTGGCCGTGCTCCTCGTGTCGCGGGTCGAGGACGAAACGGACGGGCGATCGGCCGGTTTAGGCCTGGCCCTGCTGGCAGGGATCGGGTTCGGGTTGTTCGGCGTGAGCATCGGCCAGTTTGGCGACGGGCACGTGTTCGGGCCTCTGGCCGTGGTGCGAGCGACTGAGGCGATCATGCTCATCGGCGTCATCGCGGTCACTCGCTCGCCCTGGCGGCCGCCACGCGATCTGATCCTCGCCATCGGCGCGGTCGGGGTGCTGGACATGGCCGGCAACGGCGCGTACATCCTGTCGGCGCAGGCTGGATCTCTCGCGGTCGCCGCGGTCCTATCCTCGCTCTACCCGGTGACGACCGTCATCCTGGCGACGGTCTTCCTGCACGAACGGGTGGGCCGGACGCACCTGCTTGGCATCGCACTGGCCGTGATCGCCGTGACCCTGATCGCCGCCGGCTCCGGGTAGACTCCGCGACATGCCCGAACTGACAGCTGCGCCGCCTACCCTGGAGACGGTCTGGCTGGTTGAAGCGACCTACGCCCCGGATGCCGCCGAGTCCCGCGGGCCCTTCCGGGCGGAGCACCTGGCCCGGGCCGCCGCCCTCAAGGCGAGCGGCGTGTACGTGGAGGTCGGCGCGTTCCTGGATGTCTCGAGCTCGATCATCATGGTTCGCGCCGAGTCTGAGGCGGCGGCCCTGGCGGTCGTCCACGCCGATGTTTACGTGGCGAACGGCGTGTGGGTGGAAGTGCGAGCCCGGCCGTTCGGCCGGGTCGTGGGGCCGTCCGGGCCTAGCCCCGCGGCGGGGCGGCGATCGTGACGGCATCGATCTCACGGGGATCCCGCAGGATGACGATCCGCTCGAAGCCGTCCCGATCCAGGATCGCCTCGTCGACCAGCCGTCGGACCTGCGCGAGCTGATACCGGACGACGTCCTCGGGGACGACCCGATCGCGAGCCGCGTTCCGCTCCAGGACCCGGTCGTGTGGGAGGTCCAGGACGATCGCGAGGGCTGCGACACCCGAGCCGGTAGCCCGGCCGACGAGCGCACGACGGGCGCCACGCGTCAGGTTCGTCGCATCGATGACGGACGTCAGTCGATCCTGAAGGCGCCGATCGAGGGCCGCGTGGAGCGCCGTGAAGGCCGCGGCGTTGGCGGACTGGTCCGTCGGGTCGCCCGATATGAGCACGCGAAAGGCATCGGACGACAGGATCTGGGCGGAGGCGAAGTGGCGCGACGCGAACGTCGACTTGCCGGATCCCGCCGCACCGACCAGCACCACCAGACACGGATCCGCCAGGGTCACGATGGCCATGGGCCCGATGATGCGCGCCTCGAGCCGGGCGAGTGCGTTCGACCCCTCCAACAGGCCCTGCGGGCCGAGGGACGGTCGTGAGCCCCCAGAGTGCGCGCCCTTGCGGTCCCTTTCGGCCGCGGGTCAGGATGCGACGCGTCGGACCTCGTAGCCGCCATCTCCCTCGGAGAGGCGCAGCTCATAGGACGGCTGGTCGTAGACGGAGGGCCCGCGCATGACGTGGCCATCGGTGAGGCGATATCGGGCGCCGTGCCACGGACACTGGAGGCAGCCGTCCTCGACCGTTCCCCCGGCCAGCGGCCCGCCCGCATGCGCGCATACCGCATGGAGCACGTTGAACTTGTCACCGATCCGGACGACGACGAGGTCGTTGATCCCGGCACGCGCCTTGGTCGGTGTCGCCTCGGGCAGCGTCGCGAGGTCCGTCACGTCCCCGATGTCAAGGCGGATCCACTTGGTTCCAGCGCCTCGAAACGCATGCCGGCTGACCATGTTGCCGAGCGCGTAGACGACATCGCCTCCAACGAACGCCCCAGCCGCGACGAAGCCCAGCGCTACGATCGACAGGCCGATCGGGACGGTCCCGGTCGAGCCACTCGTGCGCAAGGCGAGTGAGATGACAAGGAGCACGAGCGCAGCGACCATGACAGTCGCGTGGACCGTGGCTCGCGAACGCGCCGTGCCGTCCGTGTCGACGTAGTCCGCGGCGCCGGTCGCGGCGGCCGCGAGCATCGCGAGGATCGTGACGGCGAGGGCGATGTCGGCGGCCGCGGGGTGGCCCAGGAGGTCGAGCGCCACCGCGATGACGAGCGACCCGATGGGAACGTCCGTGATGGCGGCGTGGACCGGATGCCCGAGCCAACGGCCATTGAGGACGTCCTTGAGCGGGCGGATCGGCCGGAACAGCGCGCTTAGCCAGCGGTGGTTGAACTCGCCAAGGGGCGCCGCCCAGCGGTCCTGTGCCGCGAGCAGACCAGTCAGCCACCGAGCCATCGAACGCCCTCCTGCGCACAGTATCCACAATCCATCCACACCGACCACGATCTCGGGGATAACTTTACGGCCTTTGACCGCAACTTCGTGGATAAGGCCGTTGTGCCCGTATGCCGCCGGGACGTACATTTCGTCTTGCCCGAAGGGGCAGTGCGAACCACCAGACCGCATCGAGGAGCGATCCTCGGAACGGTCCCGGGAACCGGGTCCGCCGGCCGCAAGGCTGATGGACGAGGGACTCGGCGGCGATCAGGGACTGCGACTTGTCGAAGCCCCCGAACCCGCTGAACGGGCGGTCTCCTACAGTTCCTTCGGGCGCTTTCGTGTGCGCCGTCTGACATGTTGCACATGCGGCGCGCCGTCGACCGGCACGCTACCCTCCATCGGTGGCTTCTCCGACCGCACCGTCGTCCATCGCTCCCCGTGCCCAGGACTGGCGCGTCCTCGTCGGCGTGTTCTGGGTCGTGGCCATGGTGGAAGGCCTCGGCGTGAGCCAGATCTTCGCCTTCGTTCCGGTCTACCTCCGCGAGATGGGCATGACGCATGAGGATCGGCTTGCGTTCGTCGGCCTGCTAAGCGCGCTTATCTTCGTGGTCGGTGCACCGCTCGTCCCGTTCTGGGGGGTCTGGGCGGACAAGTACAGCCGAAAGGCCGTGATCGTTCGCAGCGCGCTGGTCGAGGCCGTCGTGTTCGCCCTGGCTGCTCTCGCCCGCGAACCGTGGCAGCTGGCCGTGGCGATCCTTCTGATCGGGTTCCAGCTGGGCAATACCGGGGTCATGCTGGCGGGGATTCGGGACGTTGCGCCAAAGGCCCGCCTGGGGTTGACGATCGCCGCGTTCGGCGCCGCAAGTCCCATCGGATTCGCCATCGGACCCGCGATTGGCGGTCTGTTCGTGGACGGGCTGGGCCTGGGTCTGTCCAGCGTGTTCTGGTTCTCCGCGCTGTTGTCGGTCGGGACCGCGGCGCTCGTGACGTTCGGCTCAAAGGAGGTTCGCCCAGAGGTGATCCCGGAGGGCTCCGTGGCGGGCCTGGCGCTCGGGGCGGTCCGCGGGGTCCTCGCCGATAGGAACGTCCGATGGATCTTCACGATCTTCGGCCTGGCCTTCCTCGCGACGCAGATGACGCGACCCTACATCCCGGTCCTCGTCGAGGGCATCGTCGGGATCGGTCCGGGCCTCGCATCCGCGATCGCCCTGGTCGCAGGCACGGCAGCCCTGGTCGGGGCACTGATCTCCCCGGCGGGCGGGGCACTAGGCGACCGGATCGGGTTCAGGCCAGTGCTGACCGCGTCGCTCGTCGGCGGCGGCATCGCCTTGTTCCTGATGCCGCTCGTGGACGGCATCGGCGCGCTCGCCCTGGTCGCGGTTCTGCTCGCTGCGTCCACCGCGGCCGTGTCAGCCATGATCTTTGGCCTGCTCGCACGTGAGGTGGCGCCCGAGCGACGCTCGGCGACGCTCAACCTCGTGTACCTGCCCCTCTACGCCGCGGGCATCATCGGCCCGGCGGCGGGAAGCCTGATGGTGGTCGGCGCCGGCGTCGGGGCGCCATTCGTGGCCGGCGCCTGCGTCTTCTTCGTGGGCGCAGCCACGATCGTGGTGATGGACCGCCGCCGGGCCGTCAGGGCCGTCCCCGGCTGAAACGTCAGGGTCGGGCCGCGTCCACGAGCGGCCTGGGCGCGTCGGAGACGGACGGGGACCCCACGCTCCGCGCGTCCTGCTCGCGCAGGACGATCACCGCCAGGAGCATGCTCAGGCCGCCGTACCACAGGGCCGGCAGGGCCAGCATCCCGGCGACAGGGACGGTCCAGCGGCGATCCGTGCGGGCGCCCCACACGATGAGCGCGATGGCGAACGGCAGGCGAGCGATGAACGGGATCGGGATGGCGGCCCAGGTCCCGTCCCGTCCGGCGATCCTGAACAGCACCTGGATCCACTCGACCCAGGCACCCGGCATGACGACGAACGAGACGGCCACGACCGCTGCGGTCGCGCCGAGAGCGATCCCCAGCTGCCGCCATTCGCGACGGACCACGAACCACAGCAAGCCGATGCCGGGCGTGACCTTGGTCAGGATCACGAACGCCCAGGCAGCCGGGTAGCGGAAACCCACGACCATCGCGACCGCCAGCAGGAGCGAGATGTTGCCGCCAGACAGCTCCACGATCGCCAGCAGCGCGCCGAGCGCGAACAGGCGGGGTCCCGTCAGGTAGCGGACGGCCACCAGCATGATCGCCGTCCAGACGCCCATGAAGAGGGCCCACGGCAGCGCAGCGATCGGGGCGACCAGCTGCAGGAAGGCCGGGGAGTAGACATAAGCGGCCGGCTTGGTCCAGTCGGAGTGGGCGTACGGGGCGTCGAGGTGGTTCGCCCAGTAGGAGATCGCCTCCATGCCGGTACCCCATGGGCGTCCGAAGGGCTGTGCCAGGAGGACGATCACAAGCCAGACGAAGAATGCCACGACGAGGCCCGTGAGCTCGGCGGACGGCAGGCGCGACAAGATCACGACCGGGATGGCCGGACGTTCGCGAGGGATGGTCAGCTGGGTGGGCAGGTCAGTCATGTCCCCGCGGAGCTATGGCGTCCGCGAGGGCTGAGCCCGGTCGCGGTGCTGATGGGCAACGTCCGTGTGTACGGGTGACTGTACGTCATCGGCGGCGATACGACGTTCCACCAGCGTGACGTACGATGGTGACGTGCCGAACATCGCCCTCCCGCGCCCGTTGCCGCGTCCACGGGGTCGTCGCCAGGCGTCTCCGGATGAGGTCATGCCCGAGACCATCGCCGCGCCCGACATCCTCGAAGCGGCGGGCCTTCGCTGGATCCACATCGAGTCACCTCGTTCGGCTGATCGGGACTGGCTGGAGGAGCAGTTCGACTTCCACCCGCTGGACTACGAAGACGTCTATTCGCGCAACCAGCGACCGAAGCTCGACCAGTACGACGATTACGTCTTCATCGTGTTGCACTTCCCGTTGTTCGACAAGGAGAGTGGCCGCGTCCTGACCGCGGAACTGGACCTGTTCATGGGCCCGGACTACCTGGTCACGCTCCCGAACGTGCCGCTCCCGCCGCTGACCGCGATGTTCGAGCGCTATCGCGAGCGCGAGGACCTCAAGGAGGCCACCTTCTCCAAGGGGACCGGCTTCCTCCTGTACAAGATCGTCGACGCCAATGTGGACGCGTCGTTCCCGATGCTGCGCAAGATGGGGCTCAAGCTGGACGCCATCGAGGACGACATCTTTGAGAACGGCGCCAAGAATGTCGTCCTGGACATCAGCAACGCGAAGCAGGAGATCATCAACTTCCGCCGGATCGTCCGCCCGGTGCGGGCCGTGCTGCGCGATCTCGAGCGTGCGAAGCAGCGCTACCTGGCTGAAGACCTCGAGATCTACTTCGACGACATCTCCGACGCCGCCGAGCGGATCTGGGACATCCTGGAGAACTACAAGGAAGTCGTGGAAGCCCTCGAGTCCACGAACGAGTCCGCCCTGTCCCACCGCTTGAACGACAACCTCTCCGTCCTGACTGCCTTGAGCGTCGTCCTCCTGCCGGCGACCCTGATCGCCAGCATCTGGGGGATGAACGTCGCGCTGCCCGGCGACAAGGGCCTCGGAGAATTCTGGCTGTTGATGACCATCATGGCCATCTCGACCATCGCAGCCGTGGTCTACTTCCGCCGCCGCGGCTGGCTGTAGGGCCCAGCCGGGCTGAGGGCGATCAGCTCGGCAGGTCGCGCTCGGCCGGGCCTACGTAGCGGACGTCGGGTCGGATGAGGCGGTTGTCGGCCGCCTGCTCGAGGACGTGGGCCGTCCAGCCGGCATGGCGAGCCAATGAGAACGTGGCTGGGAACAAGTCGGGCGACAGCCCGACGCCCTGCAGGACCGCCGCCGCGTAGTACTCGACGTTCGTCTTGAGCGGCCGGTCCGGATGGCGTTCGGCGAGTAGCCGCAGGGCGACGTCCTCGACGGCGATCGCGAGCTGCAGCCAGTCCGGTGGGTTCGGCATCGCCTCCACGACTTTGCGCAGCGCGGCGGCGCGCGGATCGTATGCCCGATAGACGCGGTGCCCGAAGCCCATCAGCCGCTCGCCGCGGTCGAGTGCCCCGCGCAACCACTCCTCGGCATGCTCCGGTGACCCGACTTTGCTGAGCTGATCCAGGACCTCCGACGGGGCGCCGCCGTGGAGGGGGCCCTTCATCGTGCCGATCGCCCCGGTCACGGCGGAGGCGAGGTCGCTACGGGTGGAGGTGATGACCCGGGCGGTGAAGGTGGATGCGTTGAAGCCGTGTTCGGCGCCCACTACGAAGTAGGCGTCGAGCGCCTTCGCCGTACCTGCGTCGGGAGGCACGCCGTTGAGCTGGTAGAGGAAACCCTCCACCAGATCCAGCGAGGGATCAGGTTCGATGGGTTCCTTGCCGACCCGCAGTCGGGCGAACGCTGCCAGGACCGATGGTGAGGCAGCCGTGAGCGCACGGGCCTGTTCGGGTGTCGGCGGCCAATCCAGCGTCTGTATGGCGCCCCATGCGGAGACAGCAGTGCGCAGGGCATCCATCGGTTTCGTCGTCGGCGGCAGAGCGCGCAGAACGGTCATCACGGCCGTCGGGACAGGGGCGGTCGCCAGCCGATGGCCTGGGTCCCAGTCGCCGGTCCACAGGAGGTTCGCAACGGCCGGGTAGCTGCCTCGCTCAACGAGGTCGCCGATCCGATAGCCGCGGTAGAGCAGCGTTCCACGCTCGCCATCGATCTTGCTCAGCGATGTCTCTCCGGCGATGACTCCCGCCAGACCGGGGGAATAGGGCCGCTCGTCGGTGTCAGCCACGACGTTCCAGCGCATTCAGGATGAGGCGGATGACCAGAGCGCCGAAGACCGCGACGATGAGCGCGGCGATGAAGCCTTGGGTCGAGCCCATCCCGGCGGCCGTGACCAGCCAGCCGCCGATGATCCCGCCCACGACCCCCACGACCACGTTGCGAAGGCAGCCGCGGGCCGTCCGACCGCCGACCAACGCACCGGAGATGGCGCCCGCGAGCAGCCCGACGACGATCCAGCCCAGGAGGTCCATGGTCGGCATGAGCCTAGTCTCGCACGCGCATCGGGCTCACGTCAGGAAGGCCTCAAGGGCATCCACGACGAGGTCTGGGTGAGTATGGTGGGCCGCGTGGCGGGCGCCCTCGATGACGACGATCCGGCTGTCGGCGAGGCGCGCGTCGAGGGCGTTCGTCGCCTCGTGGAAGACGGCGATGCTGTCCGAGCCCAGCAATTGGAGGACCGGCTGGCGGACACGGCCGAGAGCGTCAAGCCCGGCCGACGGTTCCAGTTCCGCCTCGAGTTCCCGCAGGATCGTGCCCGCGGCGGCGGCCCTGACCGGCCAGACCGGGTTCTCTCGATAGGTCGCCAGATCCACGGCGGACATGCCGACGACCTCCGTGAAGAAGGTCGCGAGCGCGGCGTCCCGATCGCCGGCGGCGAGCATGTCGCGCAGTCGGTCTTCGATCCCCGGGGGGTGATAGCTGGAGCCCGGCGGTGACGGTGCCCCCTCGTAGCAGACGACGCGCCCGATCGCGCTGGTCAGGAGGGCCGCGCCGAGGGCGGTCCGTCCGCCGTATGAGTGGCCGAAAACGTCCACCGGCCCGCCTGCCTCCCTGGCGAGGGCATCGGCCACGGCCGCGACATCGTCGAACTCGCGCTCGATGGAGTAGGGGACGGTGTCGCCGGAATCGCCACGTCCGCGCCGATCCATCGCGTGGACCGCAAACCGGTCGCCGAGCCGCGGCCCGATCGCCCGGAACGTCGTGTGATCGGCGGTCGTACCGTGGACCAGGATGAGAGGCTGGCCGCCCAGCGCCCCGGTCCGAAAGACGGCGATCGGTGTGCCATCGCGAGAGGGGATCAGCCTCCGCGGGACCGTTCCTTCGGGACGCCAGGCGTAGCGGACATCCGGCTGGGCTTCCTCATTGCCGGAGCCATCGCCCATCGCGACGACCTCGAAGCCGCGGGCCTCGTAGAAGTGACGGGCGCGAACGTTCGCCTGGAATGTGTAGAGGTCCAGCCCGTTGGGGCGCCGTTCCTTGGCGATCGCGAGCAGACGGGACCCGAGGCCGCGCCCGATCCACGTCGGAGTGACGTACAGCTGGTCGAGCATCGACGCCGACAGCGACAGCATCGCGACGATCCGCCCGCTGGCCTCGACGACGACCCACGCCTCGGTCTCGGGCAACAGTGTCTCGCGGACCCATCGCCGGACATCGTCGTCCGGGTGCGCGCCCGGGAAGTCGTAGGTCGTGCGCCAGGCGTCGAGCATGACGTCGGCCACCCCCGCGGCATCCTCCAGGGTGGCCCGACGGAGCGCGACCGGCTCGACGTTCACTGCGGCAGCCGGGCGGCGGCCTCGTCATCCAGGATCCAGGTCGCGCGCTCGAGACGGGCGACCTGGGCCGGCCATCGACGCGGTTCGCGTATGGGCCCGAAGACGTCGGCGAGGACGTCCGCCTTCGAAGCGCCGCCGACGACCATCAGGACGTCCCGAGCCGCGCTGACGATCGCCGGATGCATCGTCACGCGCTCGACATGCGGTTCGATGTGGGTCGGCGCCGGGATCGCCAGCGTCCACGCGTCCGAATCGAACGCCTCGGACCCCGGGAACACGGACAGCATGTGGCCGTCGCCGCCCATCCCGAGGAACACGAGGTCGAATCGAGGCCAGCCGTCTGGGCTGGGCGGGCCGACGAATGCCAGTTCCTCGGCCAGGGCCGCCGCGCACGACGCGGCATCGCGGCCGTCGCCGATGGCCTCCGCCGTTCGGAATGGATGCAGGTGTTCGAGCCGGATCGGCAGTCCGTCCGTCTCGCGGAGCAGGATCTCGTCCAGCGCCTTCACGTTGGACAGCGGGTGGTCGCGCGGCACGAATCGGTCATCGCCCCACCAGACGTGGACGGCAGTCCAGTCCACGAGATCGCACCGCTCCGGCTGGAGCAGCTCGCGGTAGATGGCTGCGGGCGCGGACCCCCCGGTCGTCGCCCAGTGCGCCACGCCCCGGGCGTCGATGGCACCGGCGAGCCCCTGGACGATGGAGTCCGCCGCCAGCCCGGGGACCTGGGCCGCAGTGTCCACGATGACCCGCGGCTCGTCCGCCGCCGGGATCATGCGCGGCTCCCGGCAGGTCCGGCGAGCGCCGCGGCGGAGCCCAGCGCACCGGCCGCCACGGGGTCGCGCCCGCCTGCCTCGATGGCCTCAGCCAGCAGGTCCACCTCCGTCCGGCGTGGCGCCCGGAAGTGGCGTTCGAGCGCCTGCACCCCATCCTGCCAGACACGGACCTGGACCGTTTCAGCCTCCGCGGTCACGTCCGCGCGCAACTCAGAGCCGCGCCGGTCGGCGAGCAACTCGACCCGCAGGGTCGTGCCGGCGGGCATCGGCGAGAGGACCGGCCGGAGCAGGACGGCGATCTCGCTCCGACCGTCCGACAGCGTCGCGGACAGGCCTCGACCGGCGGTCGGCACGGCACCGGTCGAACGGACCGCTCGCCCGGCACCGGACCGAGCCGGCCCGACCACCGGGGCGAGCGACTTGCTGACGTGCATGCCCAGCCGCGACGCCAGCCAGGCCGCGTGATAGATGGGCTTGACCAGGTTCGTGTCGCCGAACGTGCCGGTCTCGTCGTGGGTGCCGTAGGTGACCGCGATCCGGCGGAGCGAGCGCAGGTAGGGCAGGAACTCCGGGTCGTCGAAGATGGACGCGATGGCCTCGCGCCAGCGCGACTGGCGGACAAGCGCGAAATCGGTGACGGCCAGCCGACCGCTATCGGCGAGCGCGGCGAGTTCCCGCAGGCGGTCAAGTCCGTCGCCGTTCCACGACGAGCCGTCCACGACGAGGCGGTCCGCCGCCGCCAGCAGGTCGCGTGTCGGCTTCAGGTGGAGTGCAGGCTCGTCCGGCCACCAGACGGTCACGGGGAGGTCATGGATCAGGAGCGGCGTCACGATGGCGGCCAGGTGCCGCCCGGCCTCGCCGCCGGCCGTGACGTGGATCATCTCGGCGCACGTCTCGGGGGAACCGGCGCGGGGCAGGATGCAGTGCGCCTCGACCCGCGCGTTCAGCCACGACGGCCCGTCCGGATCGGCCGACCCCACGATCATCGTCCGCGACGGGTGGCGCCCAGTCAGGGCCTGGATGGCCGCGGCACAGCGTTCCGCCAGTTCCGGCCGCCGTGCGATGACGACCAGGTTCATCACGCTCGAGCGTGCCGAGACGTGGCGGCCAGGTTCGCCATCCACCTCGGCGGTCAGGTCCTGGGTGGACCAGATCCGGGCCAGCTCGCGTTCGATCTCGGCGATGCTGTGAGCCTGGGCGGACCAGCGCAGGACCGGCTCCCCGATCCGCAGCGGCGTGTCGACAGCCATGGGCGTGTTTAGAACCGGCGCCAACGGCGCCCGTCGCGGGCGAGCAGGTCATCCGCCGCTGACGGTCCCCAGGTGCCGGCGTCGTAATTCGGGAATTCCGGCGGCGGAGCGGCCGCCCACGACTCGATGATCGGGTCGACGATGCCCCACGCCTCCTCCACCTCGTCCGCCCGCGTGAACAGCGACGCGTCGCCCTGGAGGGCGTCCAGGATCAGCGTCTCGTAGGCATCGGGCGAGTCCACGTTGAAGGCGGAGCCGTAGCCGAAGTCCATCGTCACCGAGCGGACGTCCAGGCCGAGACCCGGGACCTTGGCTCCGAACCGCAGCATGATCCCCTCGTCCGGCTGGATGCGGATCGCCAACAGGTTGGCATCGGGTTCGACGCCCTCGTCCTTGAACAGGCGATGCGGGACCTCGCGGTATTGGATGGCGATCTCGGTGGCCCGCTTCGGCAGTCGCTTGCCGGTGCGGACATAGAACGGGACCCCGGACCAGCGCCAATCGTCGATGGTGAGCTTGGCCGCGACGAAGGTCTCGGTCTCGGACTCCGGGTCCACCTCGGCCTCCTCGCGGTAGCCGGGGACCTTGGTCGCGGCGACCCAACCGGGCCCGTATTGCCCGCGGACCACATCGCCCTTCCTGGTGTCCAGCGGGACGTCCGAGATCGCGCGGAGTACCTTGACCTTCTCGTCGCGCAGGGCGTTCGCATCGAACGTCGCCGGCGGCTCCATCGCGATGAGGCTCACGAGCTGTAAGAGGTGGTTCTGGAGGACGTCGCGCGAGGCGCCGGTCTGCTCATAGAAGGAGCCTCGGTTCTCGATGCCGATCGACTCCGCCACGGTGATCTGGACATGGTCTACGTAGCGGCGGTTCCAGAGCGGCTCGAAGATGCCGTTGCCGAACCGGAAGACCAGCAGGTTGCGGACCGTTTCCTTGCCCAGGTAGTGATCGATGCGATAGACCTGCGACTCGCGGAAGACCCGGCCGACGTCCCGGTTGAGGCGTTTGGCCGATTCGAGGTCGTGCCCGAACGGCTTCTCGATGACGATCCGCCGCCAGCCGCCGTCGTGCCGCTCGTGATCCAGGCCCACCCGGCCCAGTTGCGCCACGATCTCGGCGAACTGCGATGGTTGTGTGGCGAGATAGAACAGGAGATTGCCGCGGGTCCCGTGTTCGGCATCGATCGCTGCCAGTTGCGCCGCGAGGAGGTCGTAACCCGCCGGATCGTCGAAGTCCAGCCGCTGGTACACGATCCGGCTCGCGAACGAGGTCCAGGCGGCTTCGTCCAGTGGCAGGACTCGACTGTACTGCTCCAGTGACGCCTGGATCTCGGCCCGGAACGTCGTGTCGTCGTAGGGCCGCCGGCCGACCGCGACCAGTATGAACTCGTGGGGCAGCAGGTTGGTGCGCCACAACTGGTAGATCGCCGGGATGACCTTCCGATGCGCCAGGTCGCCGGTCCCGCCGAACAGGACCACGACCGCCGGATCTGGCACGCGCTCCAGCCGCAACCCTTCGCGCAGTACGTTCTCCGGGGGCTTGGCCCGCGACGGCCGCTTGCCCTGTCGAGCCAGCCGGAGGTCCTTCATCGTGAGCGGGACGTCGCGAGGCTTCGCTGGCGCTGGCGCGGCGGGCGTCGGCGCGGCGGGCGTCGGCGCGGCGGGCGTCGGCGCGGCGGAGCCGGGCGCTGGCGAGTCGGACGTGGGCGTCGGCCCCGGATCCGCCCCGCCGACCCGCCCCGGAGATCGCGTTCCTGCCATCTACGAACCTGTGTCGTGAAAGACGAGATGAGCGCCCGGGACCGGCCACGTCGGGGCAGGTCCCACGCTCAGCTGGGCCCGACCAAGCCCTCGCGGGCCGCGCCGGCGTGGCCTACCACGACCGGGGCTGTTATCTGGCAGAAATGGCACGACAAAACGGCCGGATGCGTCGAGGCGGTCGATCGCTGTCGCCAGCTCCATCGCTAGCCTTACTCCGTCTTGACGGCGTGGCCGCCGAACTCGTTGCGCAGGGCCGCGAGGACCTTGGCGCCGTACGAGTCGTCCTGACGGGACCGGAACCGGGTCAGCAGCGAGAGTGTGATGACCGGCGCCGGGACATCGTGATCGATCGCCTCCTGGACCGTCCAGCGGCCCTCGCCGGAATCGGCGACGAAGCCCTTGAGGTGCTCCAGGTCCGGCCCGTTGGCCCGGAATGCGCGCCCGGCGAGCTCCAACAGCCACGAACGGACGACCGAACCCTGCATCCAGAGCTCGGAGATGGCCGCGAGGTCCAGGTCGTAGTCGCTCGCGTGCATGATCTCGAAGCCTTCGGCGTAGGCCTGCATGAGACCGTATTCGATGCCGTTGTGGACCATCTTCACGTAGTGGCCGGAGCCCGGACCGCCGATGTGGCGATAGCCGTCCTTTGGCGCGAGTGAGGTGAAGATCGGCACCAGCGGCGTGACCGCCTCGGCGTCGCCGCCGACCATCAGGCAGTAGCCGACCTGCAGGCCCCAGATCCCGCCGGACGTGCCCGCATCGACGTAGTGGATGCCCTTCGCGGCCAGCTCCGTGTGGCGCCGGACGTCGTCGTGGAAGTTGGTGTTGCCGCCATCGATGATCGTGTCGCCCGGTTCGAGGTGCTCCAGCAGCTCGGCGATCTGCGCCTCCGTGGCGTCGCCCGCGGGAACCATCACCCAGACCGCGCGTGGCTTCTCCAGCTTGGCGACGAGTTCGGCGATCGAATAGGACGGGGTCGCCCCTTCGCCGGAGATCTCGGTGGTCTTCTCGGGCGTCCGGTTGTAGACCACGACCTCGTGGCCGTCGCGGACCAGGCGGCGAACCATGTTGGCCCCCATCCGGCCGAGTCCGATGAATCCGATGCGCATGTCGTCAGGCCTCCGTGGGGTGTGCGATGTCGAGTGCGGCCGCGAGCGCCCGTTCGAGGGCCGCCAGGCCGCCCGGGATGTCCGTCCCGAGGTGGACGCGAAGGATCGGCAGGTCGTGCGATTCGATCGCGGCGCGATCGCCGGCCGCCTGGGCGTCGATGAGCTGGCCGAACGTGTACGGCCAGCCCGGGATCTCCCGATCCACGTCGTGGCCCGCTGTCAGCTGGATGAACCAGCCGCTGGCCGTGCCGCCCTTGTGCAGCTGCCCGGTCGAATGGAGGAAGCGCGGGCCGTACCCGGCGGTCGTGGCGCGACCGGTCCGATCGCGCAGGAGCGCCCGGATCCGTGACAGTCCTTCGTCGGCTTCGGACGATGGGGTGATGAATGCCTGCAGGCACATATAGGCGTCGTCGCGGCGGCGGCGCAGGTGCGTCGCGAGCCCCGCGACGACGCCGCCGGACGCAGCCATGGCGGCCAGGCGAGGGTCGCCGAAGAGGCTGAGGCCATTCCCGCTGGCGAACGGATCAGGTTCGGTGTCGGCCGGCGCATCGCCGGCTTCGAGCCGCGCGAGAACGGTCCGCGTCAGCTCCTTGGCTTCTTCGACGTTCGGCTGGTCGAATGGGTCGATGCCGAGGACGGCACCGGCGATGGCGGTGGCGACTTCCCAGCGCACGAACTCGGCGCCAAGGTCGATCGGGTCGCTCAGCGCGATCCGGATGACTGGATGGCCGGCCTCCCCGAGCGCCGTCGCCAACGCATCGCGTCCGCCGGCCGTACCGTCGACGAGCGAGATCCGGACGAACGCCCGGTCCGGCCCGTAGGCCGCGACCGCCCCCAGCGGCTCCCGGTCCACTGGCACGATCCCCACCCCGTGCTTGCCGGTGCTCTCGGCGATGAGCTGCTCCAGCCAGCCACCAAAGCTCGCCAGCTCATCGTCGATAAGGAAAGTCAGCTTGTCGCGGCCCGCCTTCGCGAGGGTCCCGATCGCGAGCCCAAGCGAGACGCCCGGATTGGCCGATGGATCGGGCTGCCGGCACGCTCCCACCATCGTGCTGGCTGAGGCCAACAGGGCGTCGAGGTCCAGGCCGATGAGCGATGCCGGGACCAGTCCCACGTAGGTCAGCGCCGAGTAGCGGCCGCCGATGTCCGGCGGGTTGAGGAAGACCTCACGAAAGTCGTCCGAATGCGCAAGCGCCTCCACGCTCCTGCCCGGATCGGTGATCGCGACGATCATCGCGCCGCCGTTGTCGTACGAATGGTGATGCTTGATCCCCTCCATCGCGGCTTCGGCCCGGGTCCAGGCGTCGGCCAGGAAGGCGTTCGGTTCCGTCGTCGTGCCTGACTTCGAAGCCACGATCGTCAGGGTGAAGAGTGGATCCAGGTCGTCGATCGTCGCCGACACATAGGCGGGATCCGTCGAATCCAGGATGCGCAGGGCCAGATACCCGTCCTGCGACCCGAACGTCCGATGCAGGACATCCGGCGCGAGGCTGCTACCGCCCATCCCTGCCACGACCGCTGTCGTGAACCCGGCCGCCACGATCCCGTCGCCGAATCCTTCGAGCGCGGCGATCCGGTCGGTGAAGTGCTCGGGCGCCTCGAGCCAGCCGAGACGCCCCGCGATGCCGGCCTGGACCGCTCGATCCGCCGACCACAGGCTGGCATCGTGGTCGAACAGCCGGTTCGACCAGTCCTCGTCGCGGGCCTGATCGCACGCCGTCTCGAACGCCGCGCGGCTATCGCCGAGCGCGAACCGGGGCGGGGACACGGCGGTCGTCGAGGGGTCGGTCATCGTGGTCTCCGAAGGATGGGCCTCGACCGTTGCCGGCCGGTGAACGGGGTCAGGATCGGGTCGGTCGAGCGACGCTCGACCATGGCGCGCTCATGGTACGCCGGGTCAGGCGCCCGGAGTCAGCTCCGCTTCGCCTCGAGGCGAAGGACCTTGTCGAGGCGGCGTCGGTGGCGCGGTTCGCCGCTGAACGTGGCGCCAAGGAACGCGATCGTGCACTCGAATGCGGGCTCCAGCCCGATCACACGCGAGCCCAGCGTAAGCACGTTCATGTCGTCATGTTCGACGCCCTGGTGGGCTGAGTACGTGTCGTGGCAGACCGCGGCCCGGATGCCGGTCATCTTGTTGGCGGCGACCGACGCCCCGACCCCGGAACCGCAGATCAGGATGCCGCGGTCGGCCTGGCCGCCCTGGATCGCACGGCCGAGCCGCTCCGCGAAGTCCGGGTAGTCGTCTTGCGCATCGGAGCCGTCGCCGCCCAGGTCGATGAGCTCGTGGCCCATGTCGGCTGCGGCGAGGCGCGCCAGCAGGTCGTCCTTGAAGGCGGCCCCGGCATGATCGGCGGCGAAGGCGACTCGCATGGGCAGCATCGTATCCGGTCGTGCGGCGGCCGGGGGCCGTGGGCGAGCGGGTTGCCCTCGGGACGCGTTTCACGATGCTTCCGATCAAGCGGAACGACCTTGAGGGTGCGGGGGTGTGAGTAGACCGCGAGATGAGGGTGGGATGACTCCCGGTGAAGTGGCGGGCCCTATCTTGCGGGGATCGACATGCCCAAGCGAAACGGTCCTGGTATCGAGCTGCTGGCGGATCCGACGAGGCGCCGGATCGTGGCCGAGTTGGCGCTGTGCCCGCAACGGCCTTCTGGACTCGCCACCAAGCTGGGCCTGAGTCGTCCGGCGATCTCTCGCCAACTCTCACTGCTCCGTGGCGCAGGCCTGGTCAGTTCGCGGCGCGCGACCCTGGATGGGCGGGTCGTGATCTATCTCATCGATCCTCGCGCGCACGGTCCGATCACCGCATGGCTGGCCGGCACCCAGGTTGGTCGTCCGCTCGGGCTGAGGCTCGACGAGTCGGGTGCCGCCCGTCGCGAGTGAGGTTCGCGCCGTCTCTTGGCAAGCCACGATGAGTGCCAAAGCCCTCCTCGCGATGGTTCCGCTTGCCTGGAACCATCGCCGGATGGTCGCGCAGGGACTACCGGGCTCCGCCGGCGGCCTGCGCTGAGATCAGCCTCCGAAGTGGCCACCGTCGAGGGTGGGGATCCGGCCGCGCAGGCCATCGCGGACGACTCGGCGACCCACGTCGGTCACGCGCTCCGCGGTGAAGCCGAAGTGCTCGAAGATCGTGCCCGCGGGTGCCGATGCCCCGAAGTGATCCAGCCCCACGATCGCTCCCTCGTCGCCGACCCAGCGCTCCCAGCCCAACGAAACGCCGATCTCCACGCTCAGGCGGCGTCGAACGTCCGGCGGCAGGACGGCATCCCGATACGCCTGATCCTGGGCCTCGAAACGCTCCCAGCAGGGAAGCGACACGACCCGCGTCGGGATTCCCTCGGCCTCCAGGGCCTCGGCGGCCGCGAAGGCCAGCTGCAGCTCGGATCCGGTCCCCATCGTGATGAGCTGCGGCCGTCCACCGGACGCTTCGCGCAGGACGTAGCCGCCCCGGGCAACGCCAGCACGAGCCCCGGTATTCGTCCCGGGCAGCGTCGGCACCTTCTGGCGGGTCAGAGCGAGCGCGACCGGCCCGTCCGCCCGCTCCACGGCAAGGGCCCAGGCCGCGGCCGTCTCGTTGGCGTCGCCGGGTCGGATGAACCATAGATTCGGGATCGCCCGCAGCGCTGCGTAATGCTCCACGGGCTGATGGGTCGGCCCGTCCTCCCCCAGCCCGACCGAGTCGTGCGTCCAGACGTAGATCGCATGCAGGCCGGAGAGAGACGCGAGCCGAACGGACCCGCGCATGTAGTCGCTGAAGTTCAGGAACGTCGCGACATACGGGATGAACCCACCGTGATACGCGATCCCGTTGGCGACGCCGCCCATCGCGTGCTCGCGGACCCCGAACCGCAGGTTCCGGCCTGCCTCGATCGCGCTGAAGTCGCCGGCGCCCTTGACGTCGGTCAGATTGGATTCGGACAGGTCCGCCGCGCCCCCGAAGAGCTCCGGGACTCGACTGGCCAGGGACTGGATAACGTCCTGGCTCGCGTTCCGGGTCGCGACCTCGGAGCCGGTCTCGTACGTCTTGAGCTCCGCGTCCCAGCCTGGCGCCAGCGTGCGGGCGGTCCGCCGGCGGAACTCGGCCGCTTCGGCGGGGTGGGTCTCCGCGTACCGGGCAAACCGGGCGTCCCACTCGGCGACTTGGGCCTCGCCTGCCGGGATGGCGGTCCGGAATAGGTCGCGCGCGGCATCCGGAACGTAGAACGAACGGTCTGGATCCCAGCCGTAGGCCTCCTTGGTCAGGCGGACCTCGTCCGGGCCGAGTGGCGCGCCATGCGCCTTCTGAGAGTCCTGCTTGTTGGGGCTGCCGAAGCCGATATGCGTCCGGACCGCGATCAGGCTCGGCCGATCGTCCCCGCGGGCCGCCTCGATCGCCGCGCTGATCGCCTCGACATCATTGCCGTCAGCGACCCGCTGGGTGTGCCAGTCATACGCATCGAATCGGGCAGGGACATCCTCGGACCACGCCATCTTCGTGGGCCCATCGAGCTGGATCAGGTTGTCGTCGTAGAGTACGACCAGCTTGCCCAAGCGGAGGTGGCCGGCCAGGCTGGCCGCTTCAGACGCGATCCCCTCCTGGAGATCGCCGTCCGAGGCGATGACATAGGTCCAGTGGTCGACGATCCGACCATCGGGGCCGTCACGGTCGAATTCCCCCGCCAACCGTCGCTCGGCGATCGCCATCCCGACCGCGTTGGTGAATCCCTGTCCCAGCGGGCCCGTCGTCGCCTCCACTCCTGGCGTCAGGCCGTACTCGGGGTGACCCGGCGTGATGCTGCCCCACTGTCGGAACGACTGGAGGTCCTCAAGCGAGAGGTCGTAGCCGGTCAGGTGGAGGAGCGCGTAGAGCAGCATGCTGGCGTGCCCGGCGGACAGCACGAAGCGGTCCCGATCCGGCCAGTCAGGGTGGCTGGGTGCGTGGCGCAGGAACCGTGTCCAGACCGCGTACGCCATCGGCGCAGCACCCATCGGCGCGCCGGGGTGTCCGGAGTTCGCCTTCTGGACGCCATCGATGGCCAGCGTTCGGATCGTATCGACCGCGAGGCGGTCCAGGTCTCGGTCGATGGGGGTCATGCGCGGCACTCCGGGGGCGGGTCGAGGGTCTGGGGGGGGGCGTCAGGGTCGGCCCATTGTAGGTGGGGGACTCAGGCGGGCGGGTCCGACCCTCGTCCTGGGCCCGGGCCCGTCCGGTCCCGATCCAGGTAGCTCGCCGCGACACGCGTTCCCTCCTCGACCGCCCGCGGCGAAGCGGTCAGGGTGATCAGGAACGACTCGCGGTCCAGAGCGAACAGGCGGACGTCGCTCAGGGCCGTGACAGACGCGGTCCTGGGGATGTCCCGGACGAGGGCCAGCTCCCCGAACGACGCGCCGGGACCGAGTCGCCCGATCGTCACCCCGCCCTGGCTGACGGCGACGTCGCCGGCATCCAGGACCCAGAATCGGTCGCCCACATCGTCCTCGCGGATGATCGTCGCACCGGTCGGCAGGTCGACCGCGACCAGCGCCGCGGCCGCTGCCTCGAGCGCCGGTGCCGGGACCGGCGCGAACATCGGCAGCCGCCGCAGGAGTGCGATCTCGCGGAACGGGATGCGGACCGCCGCCTCGCCGCGACCGACCGTGCGAAGGATGGCGATCGCGAGGATCGGCAGCAGCACAGCGGCGACCACGATCGACCCGCGCAGGCCGATGGTGGCCACGAGAACCCCAGCGCTCAGGGCGCCGATGGCCGCCCCGCCCATCGAGGCACCTTCCGCGATGCCAAAGACGCCGGCGAGCTGATCCGTGGATACCAGCCGCTGGAGGACCGTCCGCACGGCGACATCCACGATGGCGACCCCGATCCCGGCGAGGACCAGCGCCACGAGCGCGAAGGCCGGCTGCGCGACCAGCGCGATGCCCACGACCGGGATCGCCCAGATCACGGCGCCGATCAGCAGGAGTGGCGTGAGGCGCGGTCGGCCGACGATCACCAGCGTCGTGGCCCCGCCGACGACCCATCCAAGCCCGATCGCGGCCGACAGATAGCCGGCGCCCGCTTCGCCCATCCCCAGGAGTTCGATGGCGGCGATGACGAGCAACACGTCCATCGCCGCGGCCACGCCGAATCGTGCCGCCAACAGGAGGACGGACATCCACCGGCTGGGCTCGGCCGCGATCGCGGCCATCCCTCGAGGCGCCTTCGCCAAACCCTCGGGCGCGCCCGACGCAGGACGGGGCCGGATCGGGATCGTGGCTCCTGCGATGCCGATGCTGAGAAGCGCGGCGACGAGGGTCGCGACGCCGGCGCCGAGGTAGACGGCAGCCGGCGTGGCGAACCCCACCACGACCCCGCACAGGAACGGACCCACGAGGACCCCGACGCCTTCCAGGATCGTCGACAGCGCGTTGGCCGCAGTGAGCTGTTCGGCGCGGCCGACCAGGGCGGGCAGGATGGCGAGCTGGATCGGTCGAATGCTCGTGTAGGCGACCACGACCGATGCTGCCAGCAGATACACGACCGGCGCCGGCCAACCGAGCGCCATCGCGGCGCCGGTCGACACCATCGCGAGGCCGATCGCGAGGTACGCGATCGTCAGGGCTCGACCCGGGGACACCCGTTCGCCCAGGCGGGCCATCGTCGGAGCGGCGATGGCCGCGGGGACCAGCTGGGCGACGGCCACGATCCCCACCGACGCGGGCCCGGTCGTGCTGTAGGCGAAGATCAGGATGGCGACCCACACAGCCCATTCAGCTGCGTTGAACAGGAGCCAGCCCGCGAGCACCCGTCGCAGCGCGGCGACCGCGAGGACATCCCGGAAGGCCGCTGCGGACGCCGACAGCCGTTCCGCGAACGCGCTCAGAGCACGACCCGATCCATCCCGCCGAGTCTAGCGTCCGACAACGCTGTCCCTGTGGCCGTCGCGGCTCGGTATGCGGGCCGGTATGCTCGATCGATGCTGGCCCTCCGAGCGCCCCGCCCGCATCGCCCGCACCGACCGGTTCGCCCGACGCGTCCGCGACGAGGGGGCACGGCCGCCGCTTCGGTGCCGCGCATCGTCGTATTGGGCGACCTCGTCCTCGATGTCGTGCTGGCGCCCACGGAAGCCATCGCCATCGGAACGGACGTGGCCGGCCACGTCGTCATCGTGCAGGGCGGCTCGGCGGCGACGACCGCCCGCTGGCTCGGCAAGCTCGGTGCGCGCAGCAGCCTGATCGCGGCCGTCGGTCACGACAGCGCAGGTCGGGCGCTCGTGAAGGCGCTGGAAGGCGATCGGGTGACCGTGCGCGCTGTCCGGGTCGCCGGCGCCCGGACCGGTCGGATCGGCGTGCTCGTCACGCCCGGCGGCGAACGCAGTTTCGTGACGGACCGCGGTGCGGCGCTCCAGCTGCGTCCGGACGATCTCAAGGTGTCGTGGTTCGCCGGTGCCGATCTGCTGCATCTGACCGCCTACTCGCTCCTTGGGTCGCCCCTGGCCGAATCCGGGCTTCGTGCGATCGGACTCGCGCGGGCCTCCGGAGCGCTGATCAGCCTGGACCTCGCGTCGATCGGCCCGTTGCTGGCCGGCGGTCGCCGCGCAGCACGGGAACTGATCGCTGGCATCGCTCCAGACGTCCTGTTCGCGACCGCCGCTGAAGCGGAGGCGCTGGTCGCCGGCCACGCGGTCGCGGGCCTCCTGGACTACACGGCCGTCGCGGTCGTCAAGCGCGGGCCGAAGGGCGCGACCGTGCTAGCCCGGACCGACGCACAGCCCGTCCGATTCGAGGTCGCCACGGCGAGACTGACCGCGACCGACACGACCGGTGCCGGCGATGCCTTCGATGCCGGGTTCCTGGCGGCATGGCTGGGCTCGCGGGCGACGGGTCGGTCGCTGCCGGCCTCACTCCAGCGTGCCGCGTTGGCCGGCCATCGCGCCGCCGGTCGCCACCTGACGTCCACGCGCCCGGAGCTGGCCCTGACCTGAGGGCGGAGCGGGGGCCGGGCCGGGGGCGGCCTGATCGGCCTGATCGCTCCCGTCGATCGGATCCCAGGCAGCCGAGCGTGGCCGAAAGGCGGTGCTGTCGATCCCACACGAAGGCCGAGCGTGGAAGTCGCTCATTCGATCAACCTTGCCGATCGCACCCGCGGACCATCCGGCCGGACAGCCGCTCAGCCCCGCAGGTAGCGGTCGAACCAGGCGAGCATCCGGGTCTGGCGGTCGATGCGGCGATCCGGGCGGCCCATGTTGCCGTACGTGTGCGATTCGTTCGGGTACAGGACGTACTCGACGGTCCGCCGCAGGTGGCGCAGCGCGATGAAGAACTGCTCGTTGTCCTGGGGCGGACAACGCAGGTCGGCCTCGCCCTGGAGCATGAGCAACGGCGTTCGGATCGACGAGACGTGGCGGAGTGGGGACTGCCGCCAGAGCTTGTCGATGCCCTCCGGGCTGAACGGGTCGCCCAGCAGCGAGGCGCGGTCGTACTCAGGCCCGGAGTCCGAGTTGGCCCAGTCCGAGACCTGGTTCGTGACGCCGTTCTCGGACACGGCCGCGGCGAACCGGTTCGAGGTCCCCACCAGCCAGTTGACCATGAACCCGCCGTACGACAGCCCCAGGACACCCAGGCGGGCCGGGTCTGCGAGACCCATGTCGATGACGTGGTCCAGCGCCGCATGGACATCGGCGGCATCGACGCCGCCCCAGTCGCCGAGTTGCGGGCGGATCCAGTCGCGACCATACGAGGCGGACCCGCGGATGTTCGGCAGGATGACCCGGTAGCCGGCCGCGACGAGGAGGATCACCTCGATGTGGGGCGCCGGTGCCCACGCGCCAAGCGGACCGCCGTGCACGTCCACGACCGTCGCGATCGGGCCGGCGGGTGCGTCCGGCGGGGAGGCGATCCACGTTTCGATGGGGCCGCCCGGGCCGGCGGCCTCCACGCAGTTCATCACGGGCATCGGGTGACGCCGCTGCCAGGCCGTCCCGAAGGTGGTTCGGATCCGCGGCCGTCGCCCGGCCGCATCTGGCCCAGACAGACTCGAGAGCTCCAGCCCACGCACGCCGTCCGTCCCAAGCCAGCTGATCGTGCCGCTGGCCGGCCCCTTTGTCGCGACCGCGAGCGAATGGGTCACGATGTCGCCCTCGACCAACGTGTGGATCGTGGCCGGACCGGTCGGGCCTGTCGGGAGATCGAAAGCCGTGGGTCGGGCACGACCGCGATCCGTGACGGTGGCGACGATGCGGTCGGGCTTCGGCCAGAATGGCCCCCCGCGAGCCGAGACCGTCCAGCCGGTCAGGTCCGTATCGGCCCACTGGCCGATCGGCCGATCCAGGTCCGACGTGAGCATCCGGGGAGGCACAGAGCCGTCCACCGGCCCTATGACAAGGCCGGGGCTCAGGTCGTCCAGCGGTTCGGGCTGGGTGAGTCCGATGCCCACGATCCACCGACCGTCCGGCGACCAGGCCGGGTGGTTGATCCAGCCGCCCGGCGCGGCGATCTCGCGGGGTTTGGCCTGCGGGGCGTCCACGTCGACGGCCCAGATCGAGGTCCAGGGCCGCAGGTCTGGATCGTCGCCGCGCGCGGACGAGAACGCGACCGTCCGCCCATCGGGGCTCCAGGCGATGTCCGACACGCCCCAGTCACCCGACGTGACCTGCCGCGGCGTAGCGCCAGCCGCCGCCTCGACGACGAACAGGTGGCTCCAGCGATCGAGGTGGCCCACGCCGTCCCAGCGCCAATCGGCTCGGGTCACTCGCCGGGCGACGGGCGACGTATCGCGCCAGGACGCGGGATGGTGGCGACCAATGGGCGGGACCTTTCCGACTAGGAATCGCGGCGGATCGACCTCAGCGGTGAACGCCAGCCGGGTGCCATCCGGTGACCAGGCGACCTCGCCGACGGAGCCGATCCCGACAGTTCGGACGGGACGAAGGCGTCCGCCGGCGACCGGGAGGACGCATACCTTCGACGGCCCGTCGTCGTCGTTGACGCTGCGGATGAACGCGACCCGGGTCGCGTCCGGCGAGATCCGCGGCCAGCCGTCCCGAACCGCGCCACTCGTGAGCTGGAGATCCGCGGCGCGTCCAGCAGACCCCAGCGATATGGCCACGAGATGCGACTGGTACCGATCGTGCCGGATGACGCGGCGCGCCACGACCGCGACACTCCCGTCGGCGGCCATGTCGTGCTCGTCCAGGACGACCTGTCGCCGGATGTCCGCAGGGGTCATGGGCAAGGTTGGGTGCACGGTGACAGCGTAGCGCCGCCGCCACCCTTCGCGAACGCTAGGCTTGCCACATGACACCCGAATACCTGCTGGTCGCGCCCGAAGTCGCCGCCGCGCTGCGCGACGGCGCGCCCGTGGTCGCCCTCGAATCGACCCTGATCAGCCACGGACTGCCACATCCGCAGAACATCGAGGTCGCCAGCGCGTCCGAGGCGGCCGTTCGTGAGAGCGGCGCGGTCCCGGCCACCGTTGCGATCCACGATGGTCGGGTGCTGGTCGGCCTGGACGCCGCGGCACTGGAGGCGCTGGCCACGGCACCAAAGGGCTCCGTGCGCAAAGCCGCCCGGCCCAGCTTCGCGATCGCCCTGGCCGAGGGCGGCTGGGCGGCGACGACCGTGTCGGCCACGATGATCGCGGCCGAAGCGGCCGGGATCCGGGTGTTCGCGACCGGTGGGATCGGTGGCGTGCACCGGGGAGCGCTTGGTTCACCGGGCGCGACGGCGCCCGCCACCTTCGATATCTCATCGGACCTGCCGGAGCTTGGGCGGACGGCGGTCGCTGTCGTCTGTGCCGGCCCGAAGGCCATCCTGGATGTCCCGGCAACCCTGGAATATCTCGAGACACATGGCGTTCCGGTCATCGCGGTCGGGCAGGACGACGTGCCAGGTTTCTACTCCCGATCGTCCGGCATCCGCGCGATGGCGTCCGTGCCGGACATCGCGTCTGCGGCCCGGCTTGTCGCGCTCCACTTCGCGGCCGGGATCGGGGGCGGCGTCCTTATCTGCACGCCTCCGCCCGCGGACCTTGCCATCCCCGAGGCGGAGGTCCGCGCCGTCGTGGAACAAGCCGTCCGCGAAGCAGAGGCGGCTGGCATCGACGGTCCTGCCGTCACCCCCTGGTTGCTGCAGCGGATCGCCGTCATCACGGAGGGCCGGTTCGTCCGGACCAACACCGCGCTGATCATCAACGACGCCCGCGTCGCGGGCGCCCTGGCCGCGAGCCTCGCGACGATCTGACGTGGACCTGTACCTGGTAAACATTGCCGCCGTTGCGGTGCTGATGGTCGTCCTGTGGCTGGTCTCGCTGGTCCTCCACGACGCGTCGATCGTCGATCCCTTCTGGGGCGTGGCGTTCGTCCTCATCGCGTGGACCCAATTCCTCACATGGTCCTTCCTGTCGAGCCAGGCATGCGACACGTCCCCGTGCCGGCCATACACGGCGATCGGGATCCTGCTGCCGATCCTGGTGACCGTCTGGGGACTCCGTCTGTCGATCTACCTCGGCTGGCGCAACCGAGGCAAGGGCGAGGACTTCCGCTATGGCGCGATGCGCGAGCGCTTCGGTGCCGGTTTCCCGATCGTCAGCCTCGGTGTGGTGTTCCTTCTGCAGGCCGGGCTTGCCTGGCTGGTGTCCCTGCCGGTCCAGGCGGGGATCCAGGGCTCGGCCGGCGAGGCTCTCACCTCGCCGCTCGCCGTCGCCGGCATCGTCCTGTGGGGGATCGGTCTCGCCTTCGAGACGATCGGCGACCTCCAGCTCGCGCGGTTCAAGCGCGATCCGGCCAACAAGGGACAGGTCCTGGATCGCGGCCTCTGGCGCTACACGCGGCACCCGAACTATTTCGGCGACTTCCTGGTGTGGTGGGGGCTGTATCTGATCGCCGCATCCACCGGCGCGTGGTGGACCGTCGCCGGGCCGGTCGTCATGTCGGTCCTGCTCATTCGCGTGTCCGGTGCCGGCCTCCTGGAGCGGACGATCGGGCAGCGACGACCCGGCTACGACGATTACGTCCGCCGCACGAGCGGGTTCATCCCCAGGCCGCCCAAGGCTCACTGAACCGCTTGGCGGAGGGCTCCCAGACAGCGCCGCGTCGGTCCCGCCGGTCTGGTCCGGTGGTATCCTGCGCATCCTTCCTGAACGAGCCGCCCGAGGGGGACGCATGTCTATCTCATCGGGCCCGCCGGCCATCGCCGCGCGCGGTCTTCGCCGCACCTACAACGTCAAACCGGCACGTGTCACTGCGCTCGACGGCGTGGACCTGGAGGTCCCGCCGGGCGAGTTCTTCGGCCTGCTCGGACCGAACGGCGCCGGCAAGACGACCCTCATCAAGATCCTGACCACGCTCCTCCTGCCGACCGAGGGGACGGCCGCGATCTTCGGCTTTGATGTCGTGGACGACGTCAAGCGGATCCGGCGGATCATGAACATGGTCGCGGGCGGCGAGCAGTCCGGCTACGGGATCCTGACCGTCCGCGAGCAACTCTGGATGTTCAGCCAGTTCTACGGGCTGGGGCGCGCTGAGGGCTGGCGTCGCGTCGACGAACTCATCGAGGCTGTCGGGATGGGCCCGGAGCGCCTTCAGCGCGTCGCGACCCTGTCCACGGGACAGCGCCAGAAGATGAACTTCGCGCGCGGTTTGCTCAACGACCCGTGGATCCTGTTCCTGGACGAGCCGTCCCTCGGGCTGGACGTGGCCGCCGCACGCGCCGTCCGCGAACTCGTGACGTCCTGGAAGGCCGCGGTGCCGGGACGGACCGTGCTCCTCACCACCCACTACATGGCCGAGGCCGACGAGCTGTGCGAGCGGATCGCGATCGTGGACCACGGCCGCATCCTGGCGATCGGCTCGCCCGAGGAGCTCAAGAAGCGAGTCCAGCGCGAGTCCATCTTCCGTGTGGAGGTCGATCATCTCGACGGAGGACCGGCCGCCCTGGCCGCTCTGCCGGGTGTCGTTTCGGCTGCGCCTGCGGCAGACGAGGAAGGCTCCATCGACCGCCAGTCCGTGATCCTGAACCTCGTCCTTGCGGAGGACGGCGTCCTGGGTGGTGTCGTGATCGCACTCAGCCGGATGGGCTCCCACATCCTGGCGCTGCGCAAGTCGGAGCCGTCTCTGGAGGACGTGTTCGTGGAGCTGGTCGGCCGCGGCTTCGAGGACGAAGGACGCCCCGCCGGATCCGCGCCGACCGAACCCACGGAACCGGCCGAGGTCGCCTGACGTGTCCCTCTACGTCCACCGCCGCACGGACAGCCCGCAGGCCGCCGCCGAGTGGTCGCGTCGCCAGATCGTCATGACGGACCTGCGCTCCGTCTACGGCCGCGCCTACCCGCGCGTCTCGGGGATGCTGCGCGAGCCATCGTGGGTCTTCTTCGAGATCCTGCTGCCGTTCCTCGCCACCTCGGCGTTCGTGTTCGTCTATCGGGCGCTCCAGGCGCCGCCGCAGTACATCGGCTTCGTGGTCCTCGGCGGGGCGTTGACCTCGTTCTGGCTGAACGTCGTGTGGATGATGGCCGGGCAGTTGTACTGGGAGAAGGCGCAGGGCAACCTGGAGCTGTACTTCGCCGCACCGATGGGGTTCATGGCCATCCTGTTTGGGATGGCCGTCGGCGGCATGGTCATGTCGTCCATCCGGGCCGCGGTCGTCCTCGTCGTCGCGACACTCGTCTACGGGGTCACCTTCCAGGTGGACCAGTGGTTGCTGCTCATCGCCGTCTTCCTGCTCACGCTGTCTGCGCTGTACGGCCTGGGGATGGTGATGGCGGGCCTCTACCTCGTCTGGGGTCGTGAGGCGTTCCAGCTGAACCAACTCTTCGTGGAGCCGGTCTACTTCGTGTCCGGGCTCAACTTCCCGGTCATGAACCTTGGGCTGCTCGGCGCGCTGGCGATCGCCACGATCCCGCTGGCGGTCGGGCTGGACGCGATGCGCCAACTCGCGTTCGTCGGCTCGCCGTTCCCGCCCGGCACGCCGTCCGTGGCCGTCGAGATCGGCATCCTGGTCGCGATGACCGTCGGCTTCATCCTGTTCGCGCGGGTGATGCTGGCGGCCCTGGAGCGCCGCGCCCGCCGTGAAGGCACCCTGTCGGTCCGATGGCAGTGACCACCACGACCACCCCCAGCCCGACACCCGGACTGGCTTCGCCCGAGTGGGGCGGCTTCGACCCGTCCCGAACCGCCGATCAGGGTTCCGGTGCCGCCTGGCGTGGCTTCGGGGCGGCGGTGCGCCTGGGCTGGCAGATGGAGGCCAACTGGACGGACCCGTTCCTGTTCTTCGTCTATTCCGTGGTGAAGCCGGTCTCGGCAGCGCTCATCCTGGTCGTGATGCTCGGGATCATCGCGGGCAACGGCGATCCGCAGTACCGCAGCTTCGTGGTCGTGGGGACCGCCCTGTGGGCCCTTGTCCTGGCCGGGATCGCGGGACTCGCGTGGTCCGTCCTGGACGACCGCGAGCGCTATCGGATGCTCAAGTACACGTATGTGAGCCCGGCTGATTTCATGCTTCACCTGCTCGGGCGAAGCGTGGCCCGGGTCGCCGTCGGGGCGATGGGTGCGCTGATCACGATCACCGTCGGCATCCTCTTCCTGGGCGTCCCGTTCGACCCGGCCGCCGTGGACTGGATCGCCCTCGCCGTCGTGATGACGCTCGGGGTCGTGGCGATCGTCGCGCTCGGGGTCATGCTGGCGGCCGTCTGCCTCCAGACCCGGCAGGAGTCGTGGTCGTACCCGGAGGCGGTCGCCGGGGCATTGTTCCTCGTCAGCGGGGCCGTCTTCCCGCTATCGGTCCTGCCACTGGCCGTGCAGGCGATCGGCCTGGCAAACCCGCTGACCTGGTGGATCCAGGGTGTTCGGACTGCCATGTTCCCAGGGGGCATCAACGCGATCGGGGGTACCGGCAGCCTGTGGAAGCAGCTGACCGGGTCGGTGGCACCGGACACCACCACGACCATCCTTGTATTGCTGGTCACGGGGGCGCTGGTTACACTCGCAGCAACGAGCATCTTCCGGATCAGCGAGCGCCGCGCACGGGACCGCGGTCTGCTGGACCGGACCACTGGATCCTGACCCAGGAGGATCGGACCGCATGCGGATCTACGAGGGCAGTCCGCGCCAGGACTTCGAGGAGGTCTTTCGCTCCATCGGGGCGTTCCTCGATCAGCGCGCGATGAAGGATGTCCTGCTGATGGAGGCCCCGGACGGGTTCATCGTGCAAGGCCTCGTGACCGCCGGCGGCGGGACGAGTGCGTGGTCGGACTCCGTCGGCAGCCAGGCCAAGGAGACGCTGACCTTCCTGGACGACGACATCGCCCGGTTCATGGAGGAGGCCTCTGCCCGCCGCGGCATCGAGCCACCGCCGCCGGTCCATGAAGCCGGCTACTACGAGACGGCGTTCCGGGTCCTTGGCCGGTACATGGACGAGCAGAAGCCGAAGGACGTCTTCTTCTTCGAGCAGGGCGGCGCCTTCGTCGTTCGCCTGCTCATGTCCGGTCAGCAAGGCAGCCATCACGAGCTGTCTGAATTCACCAAGGAAGACATCGAGCAGATGGTGGCGCAGGGCCCGGCCCTCCGCTACGTGGAACCCAAGAAGGAGGCCAGGACATGAAGGCGCTCAAGACCGTCGCCGTCGCGCTGGGGATCACCCTCGGCGCACTCATCGTCATCCCGCTCGCCGTGCTGGCGGGCCTGTTCGTCTGGCTCAAGGTCACCGAAGAGGATGACGAGGAGATCCTCGAGCTGGACCGCGAAGGCGTCTGATCGGATCGAAGACGTCTGCCGCTCGAGTGACGCCCGCCCGTCCAACGGCGGGCGTCGCACTGTCCGGCCCCGTTCGCTCGGACTCGACCCCCGCTGAGCGCCGGACGGCGGAACTCGCCGCCCTCGCCGTCATGGCGCTGTGGGCCGGCAACTTCATCGTGGTCAAGAGCGCGGTGACGATCCTGCCCCCGGTCGGGTTCACCTTCCTGCGCTACGTGGTGGCCACGATCACCGTCCTCGCTCTGCTGCGCTGGCGAGAGGGCAGCATCGCCATGCCGCGGTCCGACGCGTGGCGCATCTGCCTGCTCGGCGTGGTCGGCTTCGGCGCCTACCAGATCCTGTGGTCGGTGGGCATCCTGTCGATCTCGGCCGGCGACTCGGCGCTGCTGATCGCGACGACCCCGGTCTGGACCGCCGTCCTCGCTGCGGTCAGTGGGGCCGACACGCTCTCGCCGACGCGTCTCGGCGGAGCGCTGCTGTCGTTCCTTGGCGTGGCGATCGTCATCGGTTCCGGTGTCGGGTTCGATCTGGGGACGTCGCTGGTGGGCGATGTGCTCACCCTGGCCGCCGCGTTGTGCTGGGCGATCTACACCGCGTTCGGTTCCAACATCCTGCGCCGCCATTCCCCGCTCAAGACCACGGCCTGGGCGATCCTGGTTGGTACGCTCTTTCTGGTGCCGCTCGGGACCGCCCAGCTGGTGAGCAGCGGCGCGTCCGGCGTCTACGCGGCGCTCGCGTCCGGCGCAGTGGTCGCCGCCATCCTCGCGATCCTGTACTCCGGCATCCTCGCCGCGGGAACAGCCAACGTCGTCATCTTTCACGCGATCAAGCTGGTCGGCCCCACCCGGATCACAGCCCTCCAGTCGCTGGTACCCGCGATGGCCGTCGTGCTTGCCGCGATCTTCCTGGGCGAACCGATCCGTCCCGGCCAGGTGCTGGGCGGAGTCGTCATCGTGGCCGGGGTCGCCATCCTTCGCCGTGGGACACTACCGGGCATGGGACGTTGGCGGACGGCGGGAGCGGCATGAACGTCGTGAGCGGCAGGAGCGGAGCGTGAGCGGCACGGGCGCGATCGAAGGACCGGATGGGGCGGCACCGAACATCCCGCCGCTGCGGCCTGGTGATCCGCCGCTGGTGATCCTCGTTGACTACGACGGGACGATCGCCCAGACCGACGTGTCCGACACCGTGATGGCCGAACACGTCCCGGGGATCTGGGAAGCCGAGGCCGCCGCCTATGACGCCGGGCTGATGGGCTCGCGACGGCTGATGAGCTGGGAGATGGCCCAGGTGGAGGCGGACCCGGCGGATCTGCTGGCCACGGCCGCGAAGCAGCCGCACGACCCGGGTTTCGTGCCGTTCGTGCGCCGAGCACAGGCCGCCGGGATCCCGGTGGAGGTCGTGTCGGACGGGTTCGGGTTCTTCATACGGCCTGCGCTGGAGGCGCTCGGGGTGGGGGAGCTGCCGGTCATCACGGCCCGGACGACCTTCGCCGGGGGCGGCGCGTCCATCGCCTACCCGAACGGCCACCCGCATTGCCACGTCTGCGGAACCTGCAAGCGCAACCGGGTCCTGGCGCATCAGGCGGCGGGGCGCGCCGTGGTCTTCATCGGCGACGGTGAGTCGGATCGCTATGCCGCCGGCTACAGCGACGTCGTCTTTGCCAAGCACTCGCTCATCAACATCTGCCTGGAAGCCGGCTGGCCCTTCCGCCGCTGGACCGAGTTCGAGGAGATCGATGCGTGGCTCGCCGGCACGCTGCGGGCATGGGCGGTGGATGCGGCGACGCTGCCAGGTCCGCGCGCACGACCAATGTTCTGCGGACCAGAGGTCTGGGGTCGCGACCTGACGGACCCGCCGGAGGGGTACTGGCCACCCAAGGGTTAGCCCGGGGCGATCTCCGCAGCATCTGATCGGTCGGGTTGATCGAATCGGAGCCACGCACGCTTGGACCGAGTGTCGCTTCGGCGGAACCTCCGACTGACCACGCTCAGGCGGCATCGATTCGATCGACGGGGCCGATCG
>JBKJQY010000011.1:0-2704 GCA_046593725.1 Candidatus Limnocylindrales bacterium | reverse complement strand
GGGTACGGCCTGCGTCCAGGCGGCTGGCGACCGGCGGGAGCTCCGCAAGCCTACGACTCAGGCGATGTCACGTCCGCGTCGGCCGACGCGGTCAGCGGATGACGAGGTTGATGAGCTTGCCGCCGCCGGCGACGACGATCCGGTCCGGGGTCCGACCGTCCAGGATCTCGCGGATCCGGTCGCGGGCCAGGACGGCCGCCTGGATCTCTTCCTCCGTCGCATCCGCGGCGACGGTGACCTTGTCGCGCAGCTTGCCGTTGACCTGGACCGGGATCTCGCGGTTCGACTCGGCGGTCGCGGCGACATCCAGTTCCGGCCACGACTGCAGGTGGATGGACGTCCATTCGGTGCCGCTCGCAGCCAGACGACGGCTCCACAGCTCTTCGGTCATGTGCGGGGCCGCCGGGGCCAGCATGAGCAGCAACAGGCGGATCGACTCATCCCACGCCGGCGTCCATGCGGCGACCGTGCCGCGGTAGCGGAACAGGGTGTTCGTCAGCTCCATGAGTTTCGCGATCATCGTGTTGAAGCGGAACGCCTCGTAGTCGGCCGTGACGTCGCGGAGGGTCTTGTGGGCTGCGGCCCGGATGGCCCGCTCGGCATCGGCCTCGGACTCACCGGCCGGGAGCTTGCCGGCGTCCGGGTCGCCGGGCTCCTTGCCGGCGCCGTCCAGGACCAGCGTCCAGACTCGGTTCAGGAACCGATGGACGCCGCCGATCCCGGTCGGGCTCCACGGTCCGCCCTGGTCCCACGGGCCCATGAACATCAGGAAGAGCCGGACCGTGTCCGCGCCGTAGCGCTGGACCAGCTCGTCGGGATCCTGGACGTTGCCGCGCGACTTGCTCATCCGCTCGCCGTCGGCGCCCAGGATCTGGCCCTGGTTGAAGAGGCGGATGAACGGTTCGCGATCCCGCACGAGGCCGAGGTCGGCCAGCGCCTTGGTGAAGAAGCGGCTGTACATCAGGTGCATGACCGCGTGTTCCGCGCCGCCCGTGTACTGATCGACGGCCGTCCAGTGATCGGTCATCGAGCGGTCGATCGGTCCGTCCATCTTCTCCGGGGACAGGTAGCGGAACCAGTACCACGACGAGTCCATGAACGTGTCCATCGTGTCCGTCTCGCGGCGGGCGGGGCCGTCGCACTTCGGGCACGTGGTCGCGAGGAACGCTTCGTCCTGGTTGAGCGGGTTATCGCCGCTGCCCTTGTAGTCCACGGTCTCGGGCAGGCGCACCGGCAACTGGTCGTCGGGGACCGGGACGATGCCGTCGCGCTCGCAGTACACGACCGGGATAGGCGTGCCCCAGTAGCGCTGCCGGCTGAACAGCCAGTCGCGCAGTCGGTACGTGACCTTGGGCGACGCCTGGCCGGCCTTCGCCAGCTCGGCGACGATCGCCGCTCCACCCTCGTCGGCACGCAACCCGGCGAAGCTGCCGCTGTTGACGAGCCGCTCGTCCGAGGCGTGGGCGATGTAGGCATGGTCCATCGGCGCATCGGCAGCAACGTCGGGCGCCGCGACGACGCGCCGGATCGGCAGCCCGAATGTCGTTGCGAAGGCAAAGTCGCGCTCGTCGTGGGCGGGCACGGCCATGATCGCGCCCGTGCCATAGCCGGACAGGACGTAGTCCGCGATGAAGATCGGGATCCGCTCGCCGTTGACCGGGTTGATCGCATCGGCACCGAGCGCCACACCGGTCTTGTCCCGATCCGTCGACAGGCGTTCGATCTCGGTCCGCCGGCGGGCCTGCTCGATGTAGGTGTCCACCTCGGCCCGGCGGTCCGGCGCGGTGATCGTGGCCACGAGCGGGTGCTCCGGGGCCAGGACCATGAACGTCGCCCCGAACAAGGTGTCAGGTCGCGTCGTGAACACGCGCAGCACGTGGCCGCCGGGCTGGTGATCGTCGGGCGCGGTCGTGAAATCGATCTCGGCGCCTTCGGATCGGCCGATCCAATTGGTCTGCATATGACGGATCGGATCGGGCCAGTCCAGGCCTGTGAAGTCCAGCAGTTCGTCGGCGTACTTCGTCGTCCGCAGGTACCACTGGTCCAGGTCGCGCTTCTCGACCCGCGCGCCGCATCGCCAGCAATGCCGGTCCGTGCCCTCGACCTGCTCGCGCGCCAGGGTCCCGTCGTTCGGGCACCAGTCGACCGGCGACTTCATGCGGTAGGCCAGGCCCTGCTCCAGGAACCGCAGGAACAGCCACTGGTTCCAGCGGTAGAACTGCGGGTCGGCCGTGACTACCTCGGCGTCCCAGGCGAACGTCGCGCCCATCGTCCGGAACTGCTGGCGCATCTTCTCGATGTTCGACATCGTCCACGTGAACGGATGGCCGCCGTTCTTGATGGCGGCATTTTCGGCCGGCAGGCCGAAGGCATCGAAGCCGATCGGGAAGAAGACGTTATAGCCGTGCATCCGGCGAAAGCGCGCCAGCGCGTCCGACGGCGTGACGATGTACCAGTGGCCGATGTGCAGGTCGCCCGACGGATACGGGTACATCGTGAGCAGGTAGTACTTGGGCTTCGACTCGTCCCGCAGGTCCGTGTCGTACAGGCCGTCGGCCGCCCACCGCTTCTGCCAGGTGGTCTCGATGGCGGAGGGATCGTAGCGTTCGATCCGGGTTCGATCCTCGGCAGTGTCGGTCACGGTGTCCCTCGGATACCACGCACCCCCCGCCGCCGGGCGAGGGGTGGGAGGTCGGCGGTGTCG
>JBKJQY010000007.1:0-3186 GCA_046593725.1 Candidatus Limnocylindrales bacterium | reverse complement strand
CTCGCACTGAGCCCCCTCGGGTGGCTGATGGCGGTCGTGTATTCGATCGAGTGGTGGGCCGCACTCCTGTTCGCGCTGCCGCTGTACACGACGCGGATGGCGTCGCAGCGCCTGATCGAGATGAGGGACATGTTCACGCAGACGATCGGGGCCCTGGCGGAGGCCGTCGACAAGCGCGATCCGTATACGGCGAAGCACAGCCAACGCGTGAAGACGATCGCCGTCGACATCGGCAAGGTGCTGCGCGTGAGCGCCAGCGAGCTCGAAGCGCTCGAGTGGGGCGGCCTGCTGCACGACGTCGGGAAGATCGGCGTTCCCGACAATGTCCTGCTGAAGCAGGAGCGGTTGACCAAGGAGGAACGCATGATCATGAACGCGCATCCCGTGCTGGGGGCGCAGATCATCGCCCAAGTCACCAAGCTCGCCCCCGAGCTGCCGATCATCCGCCACCACCACGAGTGGTACAACGGCTCCGGTTACCCGGATCGATTGATCGGCGACGAGATCCCCAAGCTCGCCCGGATCCTGCACGTCGCGGACGCCTTCGAAGCGATGACGGCCGCCCGGCCCTACCGGATGACGCCGCTCACGAGCGAGCAGGCCCTCGGCGAGCTGCGCAAGTTCGCCGGCATCCAGTTCGACCCGGTGATGGTCGACGCGTTCGTCCAGACCCATCACGTGGACGGCGTACCGGACCCGGGCCGCACCGTCGAACCGCGGGCGATCCCCCTGCTCTCCCAGGCAGCCGGCCAAATGACGGTCCCGGCTCCCATGCCCGTTGCTGTCCCCAGCGCTCCAGTGGCGCCGGTCGGCGACCCCACGTCGGTCGGCGTCGCGCCTGCACCAACCGAGCCAGCCTGACCGACCTTGTGCATGCCCGGCATGATGCTCGGGTGCAACGAATGGATCCGCCCAAGGTCGCCCGCGCCCTGATGCGAATCGCCACGTGCTGATCGGCGGCATCTTCGTCGGGCTGCTACTCGGGCTCCTCGCGGGCGGACGCCTCACCAACCTTGCATCAGTCCGACTGCGCTGGCTCGCCCTCCTGCTCGCGGCGATCGGACTGCGCTTCTCGACTGACTGGCTGCTGAACGCTGACGTCGCCATCGTCGAAGTGCTCCGACTGCCACTGCTGACTGCCGCGTTCTCGATGCTGCTGGTCGGCCTCTGGACGAACCGCGCCTACCCGGGCCTGAGTCTCGCGTTCGTCGGTGTCCTGTCGAACACCGCCGTGATCGTGATCAACGGCGGGTACATGCCGATCTACGAGCCTAGCCTCAACGCCGCCGGCTTCACCGCCGCCGACGTCTCATCGGCGATCCACGTCATCCTGCCCGAAGGCCTCGATGCCGCCTTCCTCCTGCGCCTGGGCCCGCTCGGCGACGTCATCCCGATCCCGTTACCGCTCATCGCGAATGTCATCTCGATCGGCGATGTCTTCCTGAGCGCCGGCCTCGCCTTCTTCCTCTTCGCCAGCGTCGTTCGAACCCCACAGCAGCTGGACGACGAAGCCGTTGATGCGCTGCGACGGCGGCGGCTGCGAGCCGCATCCGGGACCCCCAGCATCGCGGGCGGTGAAACCGGCTACTCGCAGGCGTTCACGGACAGCGCGGCCCTGGAGCGCCCGATCATGCTTGGCGGGACACGGCCTGGCCTGACATCGCCATCGCTGGACGCGATAATCGAGTTCGGCGACGGTGGGACGAGTCCGGTCCGACCGGAAACGGGCGTCGGCGAACGCATCCGCGAGCACCCGTATGTCCGGCTCGCCCTCAACGGATCGTTCTCCGGGTTATGGGCGGGCCAACTGATCTCGCTGTTCGGCGATCGGATCCATCAGCTTGCGCTGGCCGGCTTGGTGCTCACGGTGACCGGATCGGCGCTCGCCACGGCTCTGGCATTCCTCGCGGCGGCGCTGCCGAATCTGTTCCTGTCGCCAGTCGCGGGGACCTTCGTCGACCGGTGGGACAAGAAGGAGGTGCTGGTCGTCAGCGACATCCTGCGTGCCGCGGTGATCCTCCTGATCCCGGTCGCGGCCGTCACCAACATCCTGCTGGTGTATCCGCTGAGCTTCGCCGTGACGGCCATCTCCGTGTTCTTTCGACCAGCCCGTATCGCGATCCTGCCACGGATCGTGGACGAGGATGAGTTGATCACCGCGAACTCAGCCCTGTGGCTGGGTGAGACGATCGCCGACGTCGTGGGCTACACGCTGGCCGGCCTCCTCGTGGCTGGGCTGGCGACCGCCCTTCCCCTGGCCTTCTGGCTGGACTCGGCCACATACCTGGCGTCCGGCATCCTGATCGCGACGCTCGTGGTGAACCCATCCGAGCCGGACGCCACCGGGGCGGTCGAAGAGGCGGCGACGGGCGGGTTCTTCGATGAGATGCGCCAGGGTTGGGACTTCCTTCGACAGGAGACCGTCCTCCTCGCGAACACCCTCCAGGCGGCGGTGGGCCAGTTCACGATCGGGATCCTGATCTCGCTCACCGTCATCTATGCGGCCGACGTGTTCGCCAACGAGGCGGGCGGGTATCTCGCGGTGTGGGGGTTCATCGAGACGTCGATCGGGTTCGGCAATCTCGTCGGCGGCTTCGTCATCGGCCTGATCGGGGCGCGACTGGCCAAGGGACGGATGGTGATCTTCGGCTACGCGGCGTGGGGCTTCATGGTCGTGTTGTTCGCGCTCACTGACCACCTCTGGCTGGCGCTCGGGCTGTCGTTCGGGCAGGGCGTAGCCAACATGGTGTTCGTCATCCCGAGCCAGACGCTCTTCCAGCAACGGACCCCGCCGGCCCTGATGGGTCGGGTCGTCGGCTTCCGGTTCTCCCTGGTCTTCGGGTCGATGGCGGTCGCGATGGGGGTGGGCGGCCTGATGACCCAGGTGTTGCCCGTGACCGTGATCATCGCCACATTCGGCGTCGTGACGATGTTCGCGGGGCTCGCCGGACTCCTCGTTCCAGCCGTCCGCGACGCATGACCGGCGGCCTTGGGTACACTGTCGCCCGCGTGCCCGAGACACCGACATTCGACAGCGGCCCGCCAGGAGTGACCACACCGGATGACTGATCGACCCGAGGGCCTGCCCGAAGACGTGCCGGCCGACGCGGTAGCGGGCGCAGACGACGCCATCGTCGCGGATCCCGCGCCCGAACCCGAGCTGGAGGCGGCCGCCCACGAGCCGGA
>JBKJQY010000158.1:0-4204 GCA_046593725.1 Candidatus Limnocylindrales bacterium | reverse complement strand
GTGACGTGGCTTGGGCGGCGCGGCGGTCGATGGTCCGTTGGTCAGGCTTGACGTTCGGCGGGTCGCGAGCATCATGGCTTCGCTGTGCGTCGTTTGCTGCTTCTCGGTCTTGGGTGGACGGCAGTCGTGCTGACCCTGCTGTTCGTCTGGCCCTCCGGCGTGCGGTCGGACGGCTGCTGGCAGCTGATCGACGCGCGGGCCACTTGCCTCGTCCAGCTTCGCGAGATGAACGATCGCCTCTGGTGGACACAGACCCTCCCGATGCTCGCGGTGTTCGCCAGTGGCTATGTGGTGGTGGGAGTCCTGGCCGTTCGGGAGTGGCGTCGGCATCGGGGTCGAAGCTAAGGCCGCTCCATACCGCGGCAATGGCGCGGGCCCGGCGTTCCTGCCCCGCTCCGAGCCCTTGCCGAGACTAGAACAGATGTTCTACTATGGTCATCCGATGGCGACCCTCTCCCCGGACGTGACGGCAGCCGTGGCGACCCTCCAGGCTCGCTGGGGAGCGGCAGCTCCGCAGGTCGTGGGATCGCTCGCGATCGCGCCACTCCCCGGGGAAGCGCCACGGGACCGGGACGCCCCGAGCCCGAACGATGACCGCGTCATCCACACCGGGTTCGCAGCATTGGATGCCATCCTGGGTCCGGGCGGTCTGCCGCGATCGGCCAGTGTCGCCATCCGCGGCGACGGTTCCAGCGGCCGCACCACGCTGGCACTAAGAGTCGCGGCCGAAGCCCAGGCACAAGGCTCGGTGGTGGCCTGGCTGGACCTCGCCCGCTCGTTCGACCCGATGGAGGCGGTCGCCCGCGGCGTAGACCTCGAGTGGCTCGTGGTCATCACCCCAGCCAGCCTGGATGAGGGTCTGACGATCGCCGGCAGCCTGCTGACCGGGCGCTCGGTGGACCTGCTCTTCCTGGACCTGCCGGGCGGTCGGCTGGCGCCCACGGACAGTCCGGCCCGGATCGCCGATCGGCTCGGTCGGCTGGCGGCGTTCGCCCGTCGCTCGGACGCGATCCTCGTCGTCCTCGAGACGCCCGGTCCTGCCAACGGCCTGTCCACCGCCGTCGCCGAGGCCACCGGTCTGCGCCTGGAACTCGCGCGGCGCTCCTGGATCCGTCTGGGACGGGACGTCGTTGGCCAACGCACGGAGGCCCTGGTCGCCCGCAACCGATACGGGCCGCCGGGGAAACGAGCCACGCTCCGGATCCTCTATGCCGAGGGCGGTGAACGGGACGCCTGTCTCCGCCGCCCGGACCTCCTGCTCGATCAGCCCCCGATCCATGCCCCCGCGATCCAGCCCGAACGGACCACCCGCGATGCGACTCATCCACCTCCACCAGCCGCACCTGCCGCTCCAGCTCGCTCGGGCGCGCGCCTCCACGCCGTTCCCACCGGGGCCGCTCGTCCTGGGCGGTCGGCCGTGGGATCCGGGACCGGTCATCGACGCGGATCCGGCGGCCCGGGCACTGGGTGTCCGTCGCGGGATGCCGCTCGGGAGCGCCCACCGGCTTGCCCCTGAAGCGACCTTCATCGAGGCGGACCCGGATGCGGACCGGGCGACCGCCGAGGCTGTCTTCGAGGCCCTCGCCGCGTTCAGCCCGGGCCTCGCCGGCAGCACGGACCCGGCCGATCCGGCGTTCGGGCTGTTCGAGGTCCAGGCTGACGGCCTCGAGCCGCTGTGGGGCCCCGAACCGAAACTCGTCGAGCGTCTGACCGGCGCACTCGCCACGACCCTCCCCGGGTCGGGCTCGACGATGCCCACCATCCGCGCCGGTGCCGCCGGGACCCGGTTCGGGGCCACGGTCGCGGCCCTCCACGCTCGTCCCGGTGCCCCGGTCCTCGTCCCGCCCGGTGGCGAGGCGGCCTTCCTGGCGCCGCGTGCCGCCGGCCTGCTCACCACGGACCTCGACATCCGCGCCCGGTTGTCGCGATTCGGCCTGCGCCGGATCGGGGCCGTGGCGCAGCTTCCCGGATCGGCGCTTGTCGCCCGCTTTGGGGCGGAGGGTGCCCGGATCCATGCCCGGGCCAACGGCGAGGAGACCGATCCGTTCAGGCCGCGTCGTACGCCGGAACGCCTGGCCCTCGCCATCCCGGTCGAGCCGCCGGTGGAGGACCTGGAACCGCTCCGATTCGTGCTCCGTCGGCTGGTCGTGGCGCTCGCCACCCAGACCGCCGCGCGCGGACTCGCCGTCACCAGCGCGACCCTGCGCCTGGACCTGGATCTCGCCTTCGCCCCGGCCGGCACGCCCGGCGAGCTGGTCGCGGCCCAGCGATTCCCCGAACCCACCTCGGACGCCGAGGCCATCGAACGCCTCCTGTTCGCCCACCTGGAACGGACGCCGCCACCGGCCGCCGTGGCGCGCCTGTCACTGGAGCTCGCCGGCACCGAGCCGGCCGCCGGTCAGCAGCTCCCGCTGTTCGTGCCGCAGGCCGCCCGGAACGCTCGGCTCGCCTGGCAGCTGGCCCGCCTCGCACTCACGTTCGGAGAGGACCGCATCCGCCGGGTGGAACTCGCGGACCCGGAGGCGCCACTCCCCGAACGGCGCTGGACCTGGCGACCGGTGGACCTGGGATGACCCGCCTGTTGCGCGAGCACCCGCTCATCGATGTCGAACTCGATGCGGCAGGCGCCCTCACCGCCATCCGCTGGAACGGTCGCCGCGAGCCCGTAGAGGTGTGCAACCGCTGGCGGGTGGAGGAGGCCTGGTGGCGACAGCCGATCGCCCGCGACTACGTCAAGGTCGTCGGCGAGCACTGGCTCGCACTCGTCTATCTCGATCGCATCGAGGGGACCTGGCACCTGGAGCGCCTGTACGACTGAGGCCAGGCCCGGGACCGGCTAGCCGCGATCCTTCCCGATCCGCCCGAGATGCGTGTCCTGGAACGCGGTCTGCAGCTTCAGGCCGTACCCCAGCGCCCGGTCCATCCCGATGTGTGCGATCAAGATCGAGCCGGCCACCGCCAACGGGAACGACACGAGCCACAGCCCGAGGCCCAGGACGGCCAGTCCCGTCGCCCAGTTGTGCACAAGGTTGTAGGTCAGGGCGCCGGTCTTCGGCGAGCGCAGATAGCCGACCATCGAGACGTCCGGGACGAGCAGGAACGGGATGAGCAGGAACCACGGCGCCCCGAGCCAGAGATAGAGCGCCGCTCCCAGGACGAACGCGGCGATCGCCTCGGCACGCAACCAGCCGCGGACGGCCTGGATGGGATCGCCGGCGGGGACCGTCAACGCGGTGGCGCCCCGTATAGCAACGTGACCACGAAGAGGACGAGGAAGAGGCCCACGACGAGCGCGAGCGCACCGATGTCACGTGGCTGTGCTGACTGCAAGGTCGCAGTCCCCCGAACTAGTGGGATCGGTTCCCGGCCGATCCGCCCGCGAATCATAGCGCAGCGGTACCCGCGAGTCCCGGCCCTCAGGCGGCCGGGATGTTGCCGATGACGATGACTGCCACGAGCCCGATCAGCACGATGAACAGCATCGCGGCACCGACGAAGTCGCGCCGTCTGGGTCGCATGTCAGTGGAGTCCTCCGAGGCTCACGTGTTCGGGCACGACGCACCGTACAGGATGGTGATGGTCGTCACGGTCCCGAGCGGCGCCACATCGACATGGACCGCGCAGTCGGCCCCGCGTCCGGCATCGATGACGAAGCTCCCGTCCTCCATGGGTCCGCCGCCCTCCACGGTGTAGGCATCGAGTGTCAGGTGCTCGGTCATCCAGGTCACGATGGCCTTGGCGTCCGCCCCGCCGACGACGAGTGTGGCCGAGGCTGGCCCGCTCGTGGCCTCCTCGGACGGCGTCGCACCCGGATAGATCGGGAAGTCTGCCGGCAGGTCGTCCCAGATCCGTCCCCAGTCCATGTCGGTCTGGCCGGTCAGCGGCGGGACAAGGCTACCGGTGGGGGCCAAGCTCGGCGCGACGGTCCCCACGCCAGTCCCGCAACCGGCGGCGACCAACGCGATGAGCAGGCTCGCGACAACGGCGGTCAGGGTTCGCACGAGCGCCATCCTAACCGGCCCCGGACGTGACAGGACCCCGCCGCCCCCAAAGCAGCGGGGTCCTGTGGCCAGACGGGTCGCTCACCGACCTGCCGGCTGGTCGGCGTACGGCTCTCTGGGAACCGTCGCCGCCGAACTGTCTCGGGCCTCCCCAGGCGCCGAGATTTCGGGTTGATGTGAAGGCGTCAGCGCGCCGCTGCCTG
>JBKJQY010000104.1:0-7467 GCA_046593725.1 Candidatus Limnocylindrales bacterium | reverse complement strand
CCGCGAACGATACGGACCGGAGCTGCACATCACCGGCGGCGTGTCCAACGTGTCGTTCGGGATGCCCGCACGGCGGCTCATCAGTGATGTCTTCCTCGACCTGTGCGTGCAGGCTGGCCAGGACAGCGGGATCGTGGATCCGGTGGCGGCCGACATCGCCCGGGCGATGTCCCCGGACCGCGAGTCTGAGGGCTATCGCCTGGCGGCGGACCTGCTGACCGGCGTCGACGCTTTCGGGGTCGAGTTCATCGACGCGTTCCGGGGCGGCCGCCTGGCCTGATCACCGGTCATCGCTCGGGTTACCGGGTCAGGCGACCTCGACGATGACCGCCGCGCCCGCCGCCGCTCGGGCGGCGCGGGCCTCGGCGACGAGGCGTCGGGCGAGGATGACCGCCGAGCCTGCGTCGGGCGCCCAGCCGTCCGCGCCGATGGTCTCGGCGAATTCCTTGGTCACGGCCGCGCCACCGACCATCACCGGGAGATTCGGGAGATCGTCTGCTGCCCTGACCGCCTCGATCACGCCCCGCATGCCGCCCATCGTGGTCGTCAGCAAGGCGCTGATGCCGATGATGTCGGCCTTGTGTTCGCGGGCGGCGGCCATGAACTTGTCGACCGACACGTTGGTGCCCAGGTCGAAGATCTCGAAGTTGGCGCCCTTGAGCATCATCCCCACGAGATTCTTGCCGATGTCGTGGAGGTCGCCCTTGATGGTACCCATGACCGCGACACTGTCCGGCTTGTAGCCGCTGCCGATGAGGAGTGGCTCGAGCAGGGCCACGGCGGCCTTCATCGCCCGCGCGCTGATGAGCATCTCCGGGACGTAGATCTCGTTGTCCTGGAAGCGCTGCCCGACGACGCCCATCGCGTCGGTCATGGCGTCGAGCACGGTCTTGGGATGGATCTCCTCATCGATCGCCTGCTGGGTGATCTCGACCGCAGTCTCGCGGTCGCCGACCTCTACGGCTATCTGGAGTCGCTTCAGGTCCGCCATGCTGCGTCGTTCTCCTGCCTGTCGGGTTGCTGCGGGCTCAGCCGGGGCCCGGGTAGCCGGTGTAGGTGCTGGTGGAGGGATCCGGGCGGTGGACGATGCCGTCGTCGCCGCGGTGCTTGGCGGACCAGTCGCGGGCCGCCTGGTTGATGGCCATGAGCGGCTCCTTGGGGGTCACGAGGGGCACGGATCCTTCGGGGGCCAGGCCCTCGACGCCGGCGTCCAGCAGGTCCCAGCACGCCTTGTAGACGTCTTCCGGGGTGCCCTGCCAGAGGAGTGACGGGTTGTTGAGATTGCCCATCAGGGCCATCCGCTCGCCGGCCATCTCGCGCGCCTCGCGCGCGTCCACCTGGGATTCGAAGTGGAAGACGTCCCAGCCGGCGGCCGCGAAGAGATGCACGCGGTCGATTGTCTTGCCGCAGCAGTGGAAGATGCCGGGGCCGCCCATCTCCTGGGTGATGTTCTGGTGCATCTCCAACAGGAAGTCGCGGTACGTTTCGGCCCGGCACAGGTCGCCGGTCGTGTGGTCGGCCCACATGACCGCATCCGCGCCGGCCTCGAACTGCGCCTGGGCGGAGGCCAGGCATGCAGGCAGGAATGCGTCGAGGTAGCGCTTGATCTTGTCCGGATCGAGCATGACGTCCATCAGGAAGTCCTCGATGCCGACCATCTGGTAGCCGACCGACCAGGGCCCATAGACCTTGCCCACGATGGCCACGTCCGGGTAGCGATGGCGGAGCAGCTTGATGGCGCCGGTCACGGCCGCCATCGTCGGCCGCTCCAGGAAGTCGGCCGGCATCTTGACCTGCTCCGGTTCGGTGATCGAGAACCGGGACGGCGACGGCCAGTTGTCCTTCTCCGCCCACTCGGTCTCGCCGCCCAGGGCGTCCGACTCGAGCTGGGAGTGGAAGACGGGCATGATCGTGTCCATGCCGAACACGTCGTGGGCGGTGGCTGCGAGGCGCGCCATCTTCTCGGCATCGAGATGCGCCTCCGGGAAGGGGGCATCCACGAGGTCCATCATCTCGACGGTGGCGACCGAGCTGAGCGTGCAGGCCGGGACCTTGTCGACGTTGCCCCGGTAGACCGCGGACAGGAACCGCCGACGCGGCGACATCCATTCGCCCTTCAATGGGCTGGTGACCTCAGCGAGCATCCGTATCCTCCCAGGCGTTCACGTTTGCGATCAGATGGCCGAGACGTGCTCGGCGGCGCCGCTCCTGGCGCTCCGGTAGGCGGCTTCCAGGATCTCCACGGTCCTGGCCCCGAGCTCGGCCGGCGAGTTGTTGTCGAACGGGCGGCCCGCGCCCGCAGCGACGAGCGCGTCGATGGGGCCGGTGCAGTCGTACAGGCCAGCGTCGGCCTCGAGCGGGATGCGCACGTCGTCGCCTGGTGAGCGGTACCGCCACAGGGTGTTCTCGCGCAGGTCCAGGTGGAACATCCCCCTTGATCCGACGACGCGGACCTCCACGGCATGGCGGTTGTTCGCTCCGCCGAGGTGGCTGGAGGCCCCGCTCATGGTGCCGATGGCGCCGTTCGTGTACCGGATGGCGACCGCGTCGTGCAGCTCCACCTTCGCGTCCAGTGGTGCCGACATGAAGGCGAACACGTCCTGGCCGCGCAGGTCTGTCAGCCACAGCGAGACGCCCAGCAGGTGGGTGAGTTGCGCCTGGCCGTAGCCGCCACCCGAGGTCTCAGGGCGCGACCAGGTGTCCGGCTGCGGGATGGATTCGGGCGAGGCGCCGGGGTAGTCGCCGGTCTCCGACAGGAGCTCCCGGGTGACCGAATCCATGTGCAGCGCGACGTGCTCGATCTCGCCGATGCCACCGTCCTCGTGCATCATCCGGTGGGCCTGGATGACCATCGGGCGGTAATTCCAGCCGTACGACAGGATGAGGCTCTTGCCCGTGCGTCGGGCGGTCTCGTCGAGATCCCATGCGTGGGCGGGATCGATCGTGAATGGTTTCTCGCACATGACGTGCGCGCCCGCCTCAAGAGCCGCCTTGCTCTGCTCCCAGTGATAGCCGGGGGGACTGCCGATCACGACGATGTCCGGCCGTTCGGCGATGACATCGCGCCAGTCTGTCGATGCCTTGGCGAACCCCCAATCCTGCTGGATCTTGGCGAGCAGGTCGGGGTTGCGCCGGTTGACGATCACGAACTCGACGTCGTCCCGGTGCTTGGCCAGGTTCGGCAGGTGCGAACCGAGCGTCCACGATCCGGCCCCGATGACGCCGAGACGGAGCTTCGCCATGGGTTCTCGACTCCTTGGCCTGGGCCTCCTGGAGGCCCGATCCGGTTGACGGGGTGGAATGGCGACGACTACGATGGCCGCCGGGTGGAAACGAGTCTGGAAATGATATCAGAAGCGATTTGCGTTCGATTCGCAACCCCTCTGCCAGGACCGGTCCACGCGTTTGTCGTGCCCGCAACGTCGAAAGGAGCCGACCCCTCGTGAGCAAGGTCCAGACGGTCGAGGCCATCCCCGTCAGCTACCCCGAGCCCAACGACTACAACGCGCTGCGCCACCTGTGCCTGGTCAAGATCACGACCGATGACGGGGTCGTCGGCTGGGGCGAATCGATCACCCAGTTCCCCGAGGCCAACTTCGCGGTCAAGGCAATCATCGAGGGCATGGCCGAGCGGGTGGTCGGCAAGGATCCGCTCGACAACATCGCGATCTGGCACTCGCTGCGCGATCAGGCGTGGTGGTATGGCTACGGCGGTGGCATCGCGTCATACGCCGTTGCGGCCATCGACATCGCGCTGTGGGACATCAAGGGTCTGCTGCTCGGGGTCCCGGTCGTGCAGTTGCTGGGCGGGGCGGTGCACGAGAAGCTCCCCGCCGTCGCGTCCAGCCACGCCCACTACGAGGACATCGACCGGATGGTCGAGGAGGCCCAGGAGTGGGTCGCGCCGGGGATGCATGGCCTCAAGGTCGGGTTCGGCAAGCGCGGCGATGCGCGCCTTGGTTATGAGCACGACCGCGACGTCGAATACATCCGCAAGATGCGCGAGGGCCTGGGCCCGGACCAGATGATCATGATCGACTGCGGCTGGAACGTGAAGTGGGACGTCATGACCGCCGTTCGGCGTGTACAGGCGTTCGACGAGTACGGCCTGCACTGGATCGAGGAGCCACTGGGTGCCTGGGACCCGGAGGGCTACGCCAACCTGCGCAGCAAGACGACGAGCCTGATCGCGTACGGCGAAAAGGAATGGAACGTCGATGGCTTCGAGCGCATCCTCCAGACCGGAACGGTCGATGTGGTAGGCGTGGATCCGGGTCGGGCCGAGGGCATCACCGGCTTCAAGCGCGCCGTCGAGCGGCTCGAGTTCTACCGCCGCCAGGCCAACGCGCACTGCTGGTCCTCGGCCATCGTGACGGCGGCCAGCCTCGCCATGAGCTTCAGTTCCCCGGCCTTCAAGCTCATCGAGGTCAAGCCGTTGCGCAACCCGATGCAGCATGAACTGGTGCCTGAGCCGATCGAGCACGTGAACGGCTGGTTCTACCCGCCGACCAAGCCCGGCCTGGGCATCGATGTCCAGCAGGACGTCGTCGATCGGTACCGCAGCGAGAAGGTCCTGGGCCGATGATCGGGTCACGGGACAAGCGAACACGAGGAGGATCGCGATGACGTGGAGCGTCGGAGCCGGACTCGAAGGGCGCGGCGTCCTCCTGACCGGGGCGACCGGTGGTATCGGCGCGGCCGTCGCCCGGGGGTTCGCGACGGCCGGGGCCAAGGTCATGGCGGTCGACCTCGACCAGGGGCGGCTCGACGATCTGCTGGCGTCCCTGGACGGATCCGGGCACGTCGGGGTCGTCGTCGACCTGCGCGACCTGTCGACCCATACAGCCCTGGTAGAGCGCGCCGCCCGTGAGCTCGGCAACCTCTACGTGCTCGCGAACCTGGCCGCCGTCTTGCGCCGCCGGGGGTCCCTCGATGAGGTGACCGAGGAGGATTGGGACTTCCAGCACGACATCAATCTCAAGTCGGCATTCTTCCTGGCACGCGCGGCGGGCTCGTCGATGATCACGGCCGGCCAGGGAGGACGGATCATCCTGTTCAGCTCGCAAGGTTGGTGGACGGGAGGGTTCGGCGGCTCCGTCGCGTACGCGTCCACCAAGGGTGGGGTGACCACGATGTGCCGCGGCCTCGCCCGGACATTCGGTCCGCACCAGATCACCGTCAACTGCGTCTCGCCGGGTCAGGTCAACACGCCGATGCTGATGACCGGCCTCGCGCCGGAGGTCTACGAGGCGATGAAGAAGCAGACACCGCTCGGGTACGTCGCCGAGCCTGAGGAGATCGCCGGCCCGGTCGTCTTCCTCGCCTCCGACCACGCGAAGTACATCACCGGCTCGACGCTCAACGTGTCCGGTGGCTTCCTGATGTATTGAGCGCGACGTCGTGAACGGGGCTCGTCGATGACGGCGATGATGCGGGTCGTCGAGCTGCCCGAGATCGGGGCGCGGTTGCGCCTCACCGAGCGTCCCATTCCCGAGCCCGGCTCGGGCGAGGTCAGGGTCAGGGTGGAGGCCTGCGGGGTCTGCGGCTCGGACGTGTTCCTGCAGAATGGCGGGTTCGGCGCGGCCGTGTCGTTGCCACTCATCCCGGGCCATGAGGCAGCCGGGGTCGTGGACGCGCTCGGGGACGGCGTCACGGGCGTTGCTGTCGGCGATCAGGTCGCGCTCTACTACATCACCACGCCGCCGGACGACGAGTGGGCGGCGCGTGGTCGTCCCAACATCAGTCCGCATGTCACGCGGATGGGCGTGGATGTGGACGGCGCCTTCGCCGAGTACGTCCTGCGCCCGACGGCCGCGCTCATCATCCCGCCGGCGCCAATCCCACCGACCGTGCTGGCCGTCCTCACCGACGCCGTCGCCACCCCGCTCCACGGCCTCAAGCGGGTGGCGAAGCTGCAGCCTGGCGAGACGCTCGCCGTCCTGGGCGTGGGCGGACTCGGCTCGAATGCGGTCCAACTCGGCAAGGCGATGGGCGCCAGGGTGATCGCCATCACCCGGTCCGAGGCGAAGCTTCGCCTCGCGCGAGAGTTGGGCGCCGACGAGACCGTCGCCGCGGATGCGGGCGATCCGGTCGCGGCCGTCAAGTCCCTCACCGGCGGCTACGGGCCCGACGTCGTGATCCAGTGTGTTGGCTCGGCGGCGGCGGATGAACAGGCCATCGCGATGGGCGGACCCGGCGGCCGGGTCGTGCTCATCGGCTCGAGCCTCGACCATTTCCGGGCTCGCGCGGTCGACATCTTCTGGCGCGAGCTCTCGGTCCTTGGTTCGCGCGGGTTCATCCCCGACGACATCCGCGACGCGATGGACCTCTATCTGGACGGCACGCTCACGGTCGACCATCTGGTCGGCTCGCCCCGACCACTCGGCGAAGCCGACCAGGCGCTCGACGACCTGCGAGCCGGGCGTGTCCTTCGAAGTGTGCTGATGCCCTGAGCTGTTCGCGCATCACGCGCCCGGCCGCTCAGGACGCGGGGGTGACCACCGTCGTCAATCGCTCGGCGCTGTCGCGAAGGTTCGCCAGGAGCGACGGTACCCGCGCGGGATCCTCGCGACCCCAGCCACAGTACGACGCGACGCCGAAGTCGGGCAGATAGCGATGCGCGGCCCGGGCGCGCCGTTCGAACGCGTCAAGACCATCATCAAGGACGATGCCAAGGAACGGCCAGGTGGTCCCGATCGCGAGTCCCTGCATCGGTCCGAAGAAGGCATCGTCGGCGTCCGGCATCACAGGCATGTGTACGTAGTCGACGCGACGTCCAGCTCGGACCACCGCCTCATTCGCGAGCCGTACACAGACGCCCATATCGGGCGCGATCGACTTCGGCCAGCCGCCCCACGTGCCGAAGCAGAAGTGGTAGCCAAGAACGACCTCCTCGGGGATGTCACTTGACAGGTGGTCCATGTCGCCCAGATGGCGTTGCCACTTCTCCTCGAGGGACGTCTGCGGAGACCATGGCAGGAGCGGTGCGTCGCCCGCGAGGATGTCGCGCACCTCGCTCGCGATGTCCCACTGGATGACCAGTTCGTCGTTCGGGATCGAGGCGACGATCTGCGCAACCTCTTTGCGAATCGCCCGCCGATAGGCGTCGTAGACGATCGGCCAGTCCGCTGGTCGCGCGAAGAAGCCCATGACCGCCGAGCCCGTGGCGGGCAGGCTCACCTGGAATCGGGCATCGGCAGGGATGACGCCGTCACCTTGAAGGCGCCGGAAGATCTCGTAGGATCGGGTCGCCTCCTCGACGTAGTGCAGGCTGTCGAAGGTGAGCTGATCCACACCCGGTCGGAGCTTGAAGGTCCACCACGATTCGTCCCACTCCTTCTGGCTGGCCCCCGGTGCCGGCTGTCGGACCTGGCCGCCAGGAGGAGCATTGACCGCCTCGAGATCCGGGTGGACCGAGTACGTTCGGGTCGGGAGGTAGAACGTCCAGTACTTGCGCTGGCCGACCTC
>JBKJQY010000117.1:0-35666 GCA_046593725.1 Candidatus Limnocylindrales bacterium | reverse complement strand
GGGTCGTGGATGCGCATCCGGAAGGGCTGGTCCGTGCCGTCGCTGATCGCATAGGTCGCGTACTGGCCGCGCGGTCCCTCGACCGCGGCGTAGGCTCGGCCCGGTCGCGGGCGCAGGAGCCTCGGCAGCTTGGCCATGATCGGTCCGTCCGGCATCTGGTGCAGGCACTGGTCGATGATCCGGATGCTCTGACGGACCTCGTCGAGGCGGAGCAGGTAGCGCGCCAGGCAGTCGCCCTCGGAGCGCGTCGGGATATCGAACTCGAGCTCCGGGTAGATGCTGTACGGGTGGGCGCGACGAACGTCGAAGGGGACGCCGGTCGCGCGCAAGTTCGGGCCGGACATGACCATGCGCAGGGCGGTCGCGGTGTCGATGGTGCCCAGCCCGCGCATCCGGCGGACGAAGATCTCGTTCTCGTTGAGCAGGGCCATGTTGTTGTCGATCTGCTCGGTCGCGCGGCTCATCCAGTCGCCCAGACGGCTCATGAACTCGTGGTTCAGGTCGCCGTTGACGCCACCGATCCGGAAGTAGTTGAACAGCATCCGCTGGCCGGTCAGGGCCGCGAGCATGTCCACGATCTCGTCACGCTCGATGAACGACCACAGGACCGGCGTCAGGCCGCCCAGATCCAGCGCCATCCAACCCATGAACAGGGCGTGGCTCGAGATCCGGTTCAGTTCGCCCGAGAGGACGCGGATGTATTCGGCGCGGCGCGGGACCTCGACGTCCAGCAACTTCTCGAACGCCATGACGGGCGCCCACTCGTTGAACAGCGCGCTGACGTACTCGAGCGGGTCCGTGTAGCAGATCGCCTGGTGGTAGTCCGCGTTCTCGCACAACTTCTCGACGCCGCGGTGGAGGTAGCCCAGGACCGGATCGAGGTCCACGACCTTCTCACCGTCGAGCTTGAGCACGACGCGCAGCACGCCGTGGGTCGACGGATGCTGCGGGCCCATGTTGATGAGCATCTCGCCGTCTGCCAGCGTGTAGAACTCGGCCTCACGCTCGGTACGGGTGGGATACGGCGGGATCGGCTCGAAGACGCCGAGGTCCCGGTCCAGCATGACCCGCGGGTCGTCCGCGGACGGCCGCTGCGTCGAGGTCATGCGCCGCCTCGGCGGATGAGCGCCGTGGATGGCACGTTGCTGGGCGCCTGGGTCCGTTCCATGGGTCGGACCCCAGCGCCGGGAGAGCGGGCCGCATCATCGGGCAGGAAGAAGTCCTTGCGCAGGGGAAAGCTCGTGTAGTCCGGCGGCATGTAGATCCGGCGCAGGTCGCGATTGCCCTCGAAGATGATCCCGAACATGTCGTACGCCTCGCGCTCCATCCACTCCGCGCCCTTCCACAGGAAGGTGGCGGACGGGACGCGCGGATCGTCGCGCGACAGGCCGTCGGCGATGACCCGAAGCCAGTCCGGCGTCGTCTCGCTCCACAGGTGGTAGACGACCTGCATGACCTCCCCGGTGTCGACGCCGGCCAGGTCCGCGAGGAACTCGAAGTGGAGGGCCGGCTCGTCGTGGAGCGCGGTCAACACCCCGACGACATCGCCCGCAGCGATGCGCATCTCGGTCTCGTCGTGACGCTGGCGAACGGGTCCGGTGAGGGTCGCCCCGAACCGCGTCTCGAGGCGCGCCTTGAAGGCTCGGTCCATCTCAGAGATCCGTGGGCACGGTGGGCCCGATGGCCCGGTCCGGCCAGTGGCCGCGCCGGTCCTTGACGAGCTGCTGCAGTTTCATCATCCCGTAGATCAGGCCTTCGGGACGAGGCGGGCAACCGGGGATGTAGACGTCGACGGGCATGACTCGGTCGATGCCCTCCACCGTGGAATAGCTGCGCTTGTAGCGACCGCCCGAGCAGGTGCAGTCGCCCAGCGCCACGCACCACTTGGGCTCTGGCATCTGCTCCCACAGGCGGACGAGTGGGCCGGCCATCTTGGTCGTGAGCGTGCCGGCGACGATCAGGACGTCCGCCTGGCGCGGGCTGGCCCGGAACGGGAACATGCCCCAGCGGTCCATGTCGTTCTTGGACGTCGCGGCGGACATCATCTCGATGGCGCAGCAGGCGAGGCCGGACAGCAGGGGCCACAGGCTGTTCATCCGGATCAGGTCCAGGACGTAGTCCGCCTTGGTCGGGATGACCTCCAGGAATCCACCCCAGCGCGCGTCGTCGCGCCTACCGAGGCCGCTCTCCTCGTACTCGCGCAGGTGGGTGATGTCGCTGTCCTTGCCACCGTCGTAGGCCAGTGGATCCGCGGCCTGCCAGAGGGCGTTGGGGACGATGATCGGCGCGACCAAGGCGCGGGTGGCGGCATCGCCCTCCTCCGTCGGGATCAGCGCGCTCTTGGGACGACCCGGCGTCACCGCCATGTCAGGGCTCCCTTGCGCCAAGCGTACGCCAGGCCGAGCAGCAGGATCGCCACGAAGATGCCCATGCTCACGAGGCCGCCGAGCAACAGGGTTCGGAACTCCATCGCCCAGAGGTAGATGAAGATGACCTCGATGTCGAAGGCGACGAAGAGCAGGGCGTAGATGTAGAACGACAGCCCGAAGCGGCCGTGGGTGTCGCCATATGTGTCGATCCCGGATTCGTACGGCAGGCCCTTGTGCTCATCGCCGCGGTTGCGGTGGGAGATGAGCCAGGCCAGGCCGATCGTCACGAAGACGAACGACACGCCCGCGAAGGCGAAGCCGACGATGTACCAGAGTGGAGTCAACCGATCTCCCTTCGAGCGGCGCGCCCGGGTGGCGCCGCTGACCCGAGGAACCCCTTGTCGCGTTCGGCGGGTGAGCATGGGCAGCCCACCGAGGCACGCTCATTCTATCAGCGAGGACCGCTGTGGCGGGCTTCGCGAGGATGCCGCCGCGAGCGCGGTGAGGACTGCTGGCGCCTGCGCGGTGTTCCCATGTGCCACCCACGGTGGCACTAGATCGAGGCCGAGCCCGAAACGACTCGAACCGAAGGGGAAGACCTGCTCCATCTACGCTCAGCACGGTGCAGATCGGCCGTTCCGTGAGCCTCGCGAGCCCGAGATCCGTGCTGAGGCCACCCGGGGGAGCGTATGGGAGACCCGGGCACAGAACGGGCCCGGACACGGCAAGAAGCGGGAGTCGGGGAGCAGGGCGCACCGAGCGCGCATGCCAGTCCATGCCCCGCTCCCCGGCGGATGGCCACGGTCTGCGGCCAGCCGAAGCGTGGACTTTCTGTCGAATCGGTCGCAATAGGGCACATGCCCTATACGCGGCCCGCTAGCGCCACTTCACGCGGTAGTCGAAACCCGCGAGGTGGACGGGCGATCCATCCGGAGCGACGGGCCAGTCGCGGCCGAACGCCATCACCCGGAAACGGCCCGTCGCGGCGGGATCGAGCAACCGCATGACTGCCGAGCGGACGGCCAGGTAGGCCTCCATCGTCGTGGCCGGGTCATTCTGGATCGCGCGCAGGCGTTCGTCCATGCCGAGGCCCACCAGGAACTCGGCCTGGGTCGTCGTGCCGAGATGCGTCAAGCCCGCCGTCCCCGCCGCGCGAACGACCGCATCCACGTCCACGTGGGCGGTCAGGTCCTGGCGACCGACGTGCGCGAATGGATCGTCGTGGACGGTATGACGGAGATACGCACGCAAGGTCCCGTCGCGACGGCGGACCGGGTCGTACAGCTCCGCGGCCGGGTAGCCATAGTCGATCAACAACAGCAGGCCGCGACCCAGGCCGGCCGCAGCCGTCGCGATCCAGTCGTCGAGACCCAGGCAGATCTCGGCCCGCTGGCCGTCGACGAGCTCCACGCCGTCGGCGGCCAGTCGGACGAACAGCGCCGGTGTGGACGGCGCGGTCTCGACATCGATGAAGCGCGTGCCATCGAGGCCGACCCGCACCTCGAGCAGCTCGCCTCCGCGCTGCACCACGCGGTGGATCGGCAGGGCGTCAAGGACCTCATTGGCCAGGACGATGCCGGTGATCGGGCGGTCGTCCGGCCGTTCGACCACATCGCCGACCCCGACCCCGGTCACGTGATACACGAACCCTGCGACGCGCCGCGGATCTACCTCGACCGGCTGGTAGCGGATCGCGTGGAGCAACTCCGAGCGAGCGTCGCGCAGCGCACCGAGGATGGCCGTAGCCAGCGCTCCTTCGCCGGCACCGTGCTCGCGGATGACGAACCGTGCGGGCCGACCCAGCTTCTGCCACGTACCTTCGACGAAGCGCGACAGTGTCGAGCCAAAGATCGGGTGGGTCTCTGGTGCGGTCAGGAAGTCGCCGGTGCGGCCCGGGCGCGCCTCGCTCGATCGGTAGTAGCCGCCATCCGGGTCATACAGCGCGAGGTCCATGAACCGGGCAAAGGTCATCGGGCCGTCGCGTCGGATCTCCTCCCGGATGCGCTCGGCCAGCGCATCGTCCTGGCCGACCGACGCGAGGTCGGGCGGTGGGACGCGGCGAAGGCCGGGGGTCAGCTCCATGTCCCGCTCATGATGAGGCGGACGCCGGGTCCGACGACCGTGTGACCGCCCAGGACCACGGGGATCGGCGCGGCGATCGCTGAAGCAGTCAGGGCACGCAGCCAGGGTTCGACGATCCGATCCGACAGCAGCAGGTCCGATGCGAACCGGTCTTCGGCGGACGGCCAGGCGGCTTCGTCCGCCCCGAGCCGGTGCGCCAGGAGGACCCGCGTGTCGACGATCGCTGCCTCGCCCGATCGGGCCAGATGCTCACCGAACGAGGTCGGGCCGTCGCGGTCCAGGAGCGCGCCCAGCACGGAGGCCGGCGGACGTTGGGGGGCATCACCCGCCGCACGCAGGCCTCGTTCCTCGATCAGGGCACGCGTCCGCGACGCTGTGTGTCGTTCCAGCCAGGCCAAGGTCGTCGCGGATGAGCGGCCGGCCACGAGGAGCTCGGCTCGCGCGTCGCCGGCGACCCGCTGGACCGCCGCCAGACGGTCCCGGACTAGCGAGAGATCGATCGTCGCCGATCCGTGCGTCCCCGTCAGGACAAGGTCCAGGGGTCCATCGATGTCCACGCCAAGCCGCCAGCGTCGCCGCAGGTCATCCACTTGATAGCGCGCGACCTCCTCGAGCCAACGCGGCAGACCGTTGTCGCCGGGCAGGTCCGGGATGGCGGGGAGGCGCTCGATTGAGGAGATCGCCACGACATCCGCGGAGTACCGGTTGTTTGCCACTGCCCGGGCGTTCTCGGCGGCGGCGGCCTCCACGAACGAACGCCGATCCGCGAGTGTCGCCAGCGGGATCGAACCCGAACCCAGGACGACGAGTCCGCCGGATCGGATGCCAGCCACGAGCTCGCGCAGCCGAGCTCCGAAGGTGCGCCCATCTGCCGAACCGGTGACGACCACGACATCGTCGGCGCCGGCGCGTTCGAAGCTGCGGCGATGTCGCACGGCAAGGCCGGCCCGCTCGTCCGAGACCCACCGCGTGAGAGGGCCGGCCGCCGGGTCCGGCAGCGGGTGGAGGATGCGAACGGCAACGGGCGGCATCGGGTCAGTCGCCAGCCAGGGCGCCCTCGAGAGCGGCGAGGAAGACCGGGACCTCGGCCGTCGTGAAGGCAAGCGGCGGGCGGACTTTGAGGATGTTGCCGGCCGTCCCGGTCGTCCCGACGAGGACGCCTAGTGTGCGCATGCCCTCCTTGATCCGACCCGTCGCCTCTGCGTCCGGGGTCTTCGCGTCGCGGTCGCTGACGATCTCGACTCCGATCGCGAGTCCCATCCCACGGACGTCGCCGATCGACGGGTGCCGGGTGGCGATGTCGCGGATCCCGGCGCGGAGTGCCTCGCCCGCCGCCTGGACCCGGGGCAGGACGCGTTCATCCTCGAGAACATCCAGGACCGCGAGACCGGCCGCCGCGGACACCGGATTGCCCCCGAATGTGCTGAAGAAGACGGTGTCGGCGGCGAAGCGCTGGGCGATCTCGCGCCGGGTGATGACGGCGGCCACGGGATGACCGTTGCCCATCGGCTTGCCGAGCGTCACGAAGTCCGGGACGATCCCGAACCGCTCGAAGGACCACAGCGCGTCGCCGGTGCGTCCGTGGCCGCCCTGCACCTCGTCGGCGATCCACAGGCCGCCTGCCGCGTGGGTAAGGCGCAACAGTTCGGCGACGTGCGCCGGGTCGAGGTCGTAGAACCCGTCGCTCGTCAGGACGCCGTCCAGGATCGTCGCGGCCGGCCGGACGCCGCGCCCACCGAGCCGCGCGATCGCGCCTTCGAAGGCGGACGCGTTGCCGTTGGTCCGGCGATAGGTATCGGGTGGATCCCACGTCTCGATGTTCGACGGACGGCGGCCGCCGAGCCAGCCCTCCGGTGACAGTGCGGCGCTCGCCTCCGAGATGCCGTGGTAGGCGCGGGTCGTGCACAGGCCGCCGGTGTTCCCAGTGAACGACGTCGCCATCCGCCAGGCCAGATCGTTCGCCTCGGACCCGGAGTTGACGAACAGGACGGTATCGAGGCCAGGCGGGCAGGTCGCGACCAGCCGCTCGGCCAGCTCGATCGCGGATCCGTGGAGGTAGCGCAGGTTGGTGTTCAGGAGGCGGGCCTGCCGGGCGACCGCCTCGACGACCCGCGGATGCGCATGGCCCACGCACGGCACGTTGTTGTACGCGTCGAGGTAGCGGCGACCCGCGGCGTCGGTCATCCAGACGCCGCGGGCGCCGGCCATGCGGATCGGCTGCTCGTAGGTGAGCGGCTCGAGGACGGGTCCCAGGACGGCCTCGCGCCGTGCGGCCAGGGATGCGTCGTCAGCCGCGGCACCCGGCGCTCCAAGACGCCGCGCCGTCTCGTCCCAGCCCGTGTCCAGGATCGTCCGGACGATCACCTCGGCAGCTTCGGTGTAGCGCTCGGCGAACTCGGCGTCCTCCAGGCCCCGCGCTGCACGCCAGGCCGGAATGGCGATCGTCACGGCCGACCGCGCCGCGATCAGCTCGCCCATCAGCTCGAGCTCGAGGGGCTCGAGTGGCGTGATCCGCTGGTAGCCGTCGAGCACGAGCCGCGAGACGCGGTAGAGCTCGTCGCCGTCGCGGCCGTTGGCTATCGAGTCGATGACGGACGCGATGTCCACGACCATCGCCGAGTAGCTCATGTCACCGAAGTCGACGATCCCGGTGATGCGCCCGTGGTCATCGACGAGCGCGTTGTCGATGGTGAAGTCGGTGTGGACGACCTGGGTCCGGAGCCTTGGCCAGGCGGGCGCAACGACTGCATCGAAGCGGTCCAGGACCGCGCCCACGGCGGCCCGTCGATCCGGGTCGCTGATGTCCGCCAGCATCGGGCGCGTCTGCGGGGCATGCTGGACGTCCCATAGCATCGTCCGGTTGGCGCTCGGGTGGGAGAACCCGCGCAGCGCCCGGGCAAGGCGTGCGGTCATCTCGCCCCAGTCCGCGATCGCCACGTCGGAGAGGGCCAGCGGGTTGCTCCGGCCACTGCCGGGCAGGACGTCGTACAGGCGGACGAGGTGGCGGTCCCCCGTTGTCAGGCCGGTCGTCATGGCCCGGTAGGCAGCGGCACCGACGGTCTGCCCGCCCGTCGCGGGATCGGCGCCCGGGACGGTCCGCGGCAGTGCGAGCGGGAGCGAAGGGTCGGCGCGGCGAGCGTGGAGGACAGCGAGCGCCTCCATATCCAGCGTGGCCGGTTCCTCGGCCGCATTGGAGACCTTCATGATCGCCACGCTCGCACCGGTCCCGTCGGCGAGCAGGAACGTCTGGTCGCGCTCGCTGCCAAGGTTCAAAGCGGTCGCCGCGCGGAGGCCGAATGTCTCCGCCGCGATGCGGACCGCATCCGCCTCGGAGAAGTCAGGGAGCCGGGATGCCAGGATGGCATCGAAGGTCTCGGCCACATCACGCATCGCGACTGATGATAGGACCCGTCGATGTGCGAGTCTTCGACGATGAGCAAGCGCCGAGTCCGCGCCTATGTCGGCCTGGGGGCCAATGTCGGGGACGCGCGTGCCCCCCTGACACGGGCGGTCCTTCAGCTGGGAGCGTTACCCGGCTGTTGCCTCCGTGGCGTCTCGCGGCTGTACGCCACGGACCCGGTCGGCGTGACGGATCAGCCCGAGTTCCGCAACGCCGTGATCGCCCTCGACGTGCCTGCCGGACCGGATCCCGCGATGAGTGCGCTGGCCCTGTTGAAACAGCTCAAGGACCTCGAGCGCGAGTCGGGTCGTCAGCCACGGGAGCGCTGGGGTCCGCGCGAACTCGACCTCGACCTGCTCCTCTTCGGTCGGGCGGAGATCTCGGTCGAGCGTCCGCCGGAGGGCCGATCCATCGACGCCGTGACGGACCCGGCGAAAGCGACGAAGCTGCTCGTCGTCCCCCATCCCGAGGCTCGCGAGCGCCTGTTCGTGCTCGCGCCGATGGCCGACCTCGTGCCGTGGCTCATTCCCCCAGGCTGGGGCGAGACGGTCACGACGGCCCGCCGCCGGCGGGAGGCCGTGGAGGGACTGGACGCCGTCCGGCCGATCGGCGAGTGGGACGCGGTCGTCGAGGGCTGGCTCGGCCCGATCGCCGGCCCGATCGAGGGCCCGACCTAGGGCCGACCGCCGCCGAAACCGATGTGGGTGCCGCGGATCAGCCCAGCAGGGTGGTCGGGAGCGGCGTCTCCTCGGCCGGGCCGTCGCCCACCCGCTCCACGCGATACCCGCGGGCGTCCGGGCGCGACGAGATCACACCTTCGAACTCGCGTCCACGGAAGACCAGCGCCGCCCCGTCATCCGCGGCGTAGCCCGCGGGCAGCCGGCCATCTCCGACAAGTCGTCGATAGTGTGGCTGTCGTTCCGGGCCGTCGTAGTGCGGGCAGTGACTGCCGGGGAGGAACCCGAGGCCGTCGTCGAGGGCCGCCAGCTGCGACCCATACGAATCCGTCGTGCCGGCCTCGAACCAGCAGAGCGACCCAGCCGACAGGCCGCTGAGCACCACGCCGGCCTCCCACGCGGCGCGCATCGCCAGGTCCACGCCATGGACCCGCCACACCGCCAGCAAGTTGGCCGTGTTCCCGCCGCCGACGTAGATCACATCCTGGTCGAGCAGGAACGATCCGATGTCGTCGATCGTCCGCTCGAACAGCGTCAGGTGGCTCGTCTCGGCGCGACCCTGGAATGCGCCGTAGAACAGGTCGATGTACGCCTGCGCGTCGCCACTGGCCGTCGCCACGAAGCAGACCCGGGGCCGGCTTCGCTTTCGGACGGCCCGGCCGAACGCCAGGATGGCATCGTCGAGAAGCGCGTTCTCCGGCTCCATCGAGAAGCCGCCGCCGCCCATCGCGACGATCGTCGGCCGGGCTGTCATCGAGATCGTCGGGGCTCCGATACCGTCAGCCCAGGCGGAGGTTCGGGATGACCTCACGGCCGAAGACCTCGATGAACGTGGCCTGGTCACGGCCGACGTTGTGGAGGTGGACCTCGTCGTAGCCCATGTCCACGTAGCGCTGGATGTGGGCCGTGTGGGCCTCGAGATCGCTCGAGATCAGGACCCGGTTCTTGAAGTCCTCCTCTCGCACGAGCTTGGCGATGCCCTCGAAGTCCTCAGGGTTCTTGATGTCCTGCTTCGGGAAGAAGGCCATCCCGCCGTTGGGCCACTCGACCAGGGCGTTCTGGGCGGCTTCCTCATGGGTCGGGGCCCACGAGATGTGGATCTGGAGCAGCTTGGGGGCTCCCGTCGGGTCCTTGCCGACCTCGCGGGCGCCCTCCTCGAACTTGTCCCAGATCATGGTCATCTTCTCGTCGGCGGCCCCGACGGTGATGATCCCATCGGCGAACTTGCCGGTCTTCTTGGCATTGACGGGGCCGGCCGTCGCGACATAGATCGGGACCGGTGTCTCGGGGCGGGTGTAGAGCTTCGCCCGCTCGAGCGTGAAGTACTTGCCCTCGTGGCGGACGACGTTACCCGTGAACAGCTTGTTGATGACCTCGATGGCCTCGAACATCATCGCGCTGCGGATCGGCACCTCCGGCCACACACCGCCGATGACGTGCTCGTTGAGGGCTTCGCCCGCGCCCAGGCCCAGGTAGAACCGGCCTGGGTACATGGCGCCCAGGGTGGCCGCGGCGTGCGCGATGACCGCCGGGTGGTACCGGAAGCCCGGGCACGTGACGGCGGTCCCGAACCGGAGCGACGTGCGCTGGCCGAGTGCGCCCATGAAGGCCCAGGCGAAGGCGCTCGCACCCTGCTGCGGTGTCCAAGGATGGAAGTGCTCACTGACCATGAACCCGGCTTCGAACCCGGCCGCCTCGGCCGCGGCGCAGTAGTCCAGCAACTCGGTGGGCTGGAACTGCTCGAGCATCGCGGCGTAGCCGATCTTCGTCATCGTGGCGGGATCTCCGGGTAGGGATAGGTCGCGCTGGAGGGTCGACGCAAGGGTACCGCGGGACGCGAATCGTGCGGCTTGGCCGGGTCAGCTCGCGTTCGGGATGAGCGCGATCGTCTCGATCTCGACGCACATCTCCGGCGACGCCAGGGCCACGACCTGGATCGCGGTCGACGGCAAGGGCGTCGGGAACACCCGCGAGCGGATCGCGCTGACCGCTGGCAGGTCGGCCATGTCGGTCAGGAAGATGGTGACCTTGATCACCTCGGTCAGGCCGACTCCGAAGTGGGCCAAGGTCTTGCTGATGTTGGTGAACACCTGCTCGGTCTGGGCCTCCACGCCACCCGGGACTACCTCCATCGTGACCGGGTCCATGCCGGTCTCCCCGGCCAGGTACAGCACTTCGCCGACGCGCGATGCCGCCGCCCAGCGGCGGACGGGGTCGTATTGCAGGATCTCGGCCACGAGGCGTCTCCTTGGTTCGTGTCAGCTGCCGGTGTTCGGCGCCAGGGCGATGACCTTGAGTTCGATATCGATCGGCGTGGGCAGGCGGCTGACCTCCACGGTCGTCCGGCACGGGCGCGACGCCTCGTCCGGGAACTGTTCCGCCCAGATCCGGTTGAGGGCGGCGAAGTCGTCCGTCAGGTGGGTCAGGAAACAGGTCACATCCACGATGTCGGTCCAGTCCGCTCCCGCAGCGTCCAGCACGGCTCGGACGTTGGCGAAGACGGCTCGCGCCTGGGCGTCGAAGTCGCGGGCGATCACGGCGCCGGTCGCATCCAGGGTCACCCCCGGGATCGTGGCCATGCCGCGTTCGCGCGGCCCGATCCCGGACAGGAACAGCAGGTCGCCCGCGCGTCGAGCGTGTGGGTACGGGCCGACGGGTTCGGCCGCGCGCCCGCTCAGGATCGGTCCGTCGCTCACTTGAGAGCCAGGCTGACGGTCTTGGGTTCGGTGAAGAAGCGGAGCGCCTCGTCGCCGCCCTCGCGCCCGACACCACTCTCCTTCATGCCGCCGAAGGGCACACGCAGGTCGCGCAGCAACCAGGTATTGATCCAGACCGTGCCGGCGTCCAGGGCCCCGGCGACCCGATGCGCGCGCCGCAGGTCGTTGGTCCAGACCGATGCGGCCAGACCGTACTTCGTGGCGTTCGCCCAGGCGATGACGTCCGACTCCGCGGTGAACGGCGTGATGGTCACGACCGGTCCGAAGATCTCCTCCATGTTCACGCGGCAGTCGACGGGCAGGCCGGTGACGACGGTCGGCTGGACGAAGTAGCCACCGGCCAGTCGATCCGGTAGTCCGGCGGGCCGGCCGCCCCCGGTCACGATCTCGCCCCCCAGCTCGCGTGCCAGCGAGATATACGACTCGACCTTGTCGCGATGCCCGGCGGACACGAGGGCGCCCTGCTCCGTGGCCTCATCGAGCGGATCGCCGATGCGCAGCTTGCCCACGGCGTCCGCGAAGGCTGCCACGAACCGGTCGTACAGCGGCGCCTCCACGAACAGGCGCGAGCCGCACAGGCAGATCTCGCCCTGGTTTTCGAAGGCGGATCGGACGATGCCGGGCAGGACCTCGTCGAGATCCACGTCACCGAAGACGACCGTCGCGTTCTTCCCGCCGAGCTCCAGGGATAGCTTCTTGAAGACGGGTGCCGCGGACCGGGCGATCGTCGCGCCCGTCGCCGTCCCGCCCGTGAATGAGATGGCCGGCACGTCCGGGTGGTCGACGATCGCGGAACCCGCCGCAGCCCCCAGGCCGTGGACGACGTTCAGGACGCCCGGCGGCAGGCCGACCTCGGCGCTGAGCTCCGCCAGCATCGCGGCGGTCCATGGCGTCAGTTCGGATGGCTTGGCCACGACCGTGTTGCCGGTGGCGATGGCGGGCGCGATCTTCCAGGTGAACAGGTACAACGGCAGGTTCCACGGCGAGATGAGGCCGGCCACGCCACGCGGTCGACGGAGCGTGTAGTTGAGCGCCCGGTCGTCGGTCGGGAAGAGGTCGTTGCCGGTGTGCAGGATGGCCGTTGCGAAGAACCGCAGGTTGGCGACCGCCCGTGGGATGTCCAGCGACCGGGCGAGCCGGACCGGCTTGCCGGAGTCGACGCTCTCGGCGTGAACGAAGTCCTCGAGGCGGGCTTCCAGCGCATCGGCGATGCGCAGCAGGATCCGCGATCGCTCAGCGGCGGGGGTCGCCGACCAGCCCGGGAACGCGCGCTTCGCGGCGGCCACGGCGAGCTCGACGTCCGCAGCTTCGGACGCCGGCACGAGCGCATGGGCGCGGCCCGTCGCAGGGTCGATGTCGTCCAGGTACGACCCGTCCAGCGGTTCGGTCGAGCGGCCGTCGATATGGTTGGCGAGGATCGTGGTCACGCGGTCTCCGAGAGAGCGTGGGCGAATCGCCAGGCGTCGTGGAACGAGTTGTACATCGGGACGGGTGCGACCCGGATGATGTCCGGCTCGCGGAAGTCTGCGACGATCCCGGCCGCTTCGAGGCGATCCAGCCGGGCACGGGCGTTCGGCAGGCGCAGGCTGAGCTGGCAGCCACGGGCGTCCGGCTCGCGGGGCGTGACGATCTCCACGTTGCCCACGGCGTCGATGAGGCCGGCCAGGTAGGGCGTCAGCTGGAGCGACTTTGCTCGGAGCGCGGGCATCCCGACCTCGTCGAAGATGGCCAGTGCAGCACGGACCGGGGCCAGTGCCAGGATCGGTGGGTTGGACATCCGCCAGCCGTCCGCGCCGAGCTCCGGGTCGAACGTCTCGGACATCTGGAACCGGGTGGCCAGCGCATTCCCGAACCAGCCGGCCAGACGTGGCACGCTCGGGTCCGAGCCGTGGCGCCGATGGACGAAGATCTGCGCGATCGAGCCCGGGCCGCCGCACAGGTACTTGTACGTGCACCACATCGCGAAGTCCACGTTCCAATCGTGGAGCGCCAGCGGCACGTTGCCCGCAGAGTGGGCGAGCTGCCAGCCGGCCAGGGCGCCGGCCTCGTGGACCGCCGCGGTCAGGCGCGCGATGTCGTGGACCTGCCCTGTCGCGTAGTTGACGCCGGCCAGAAGCGCCACGGCCAGGGTCTCGCGATGCTCATGGATGGCGCCTTCGATGTCCTCCGTCCGGACGAGTGACTCGCCGGGCCGGGGTCCCACCACGACCAGGTGTCTCGCGGGATCCAGCCCGTGATGGACGAGCTGCGACTCGACTGCATACCGGTCGGACGGGAAGGTCGGCGCATCGATGAGCAGCTTCGTCCGTCGACCCGCCGGCCGGTAGAACGAGGCCAGCAGCAGGTGCAGGTTCACGGTCAGGGTGTTGAGCGTCGACACCTCGTCGGGTGACGCGCCGACCAGGCGGGCGGTCGGCTCACGCAGCGGTTCATCGAACGAGACCCACGTCGCGCCTGCGTGGAAGTGGGCCTCGACGCCGTAGTGCGCCCAGGCGTCCAGTTCTGCTTCGACCGCGTCCCGCACCGTCCGTGGTTGGGCGCCGAGCGACTGTCCTGCGAGGTACACGCGCGTTGTCCCGTCCGGCCCGATCGGTACGTGGAACCGAGCGCGGTTCGCGGCCAACGGATCCGCCGCGTCCTGTTCCAGCGCGAAGGCCTCGTCCATGCGCAGGGCCGGCCCGGTGGCCGTCATCGGGTCGGCACCGTCGCGAACGGGACGTCGGCGGGGCGCCCCAGGAACTCGAGCGCGGTTCCAACAAGCATCCGTGTCCGGGCTGCTGGCGCGAGGTCCGTGAGGGCGTCGATCGTCCGGCCCGGGACGGCTTCGCCCAGCGGGAACGGGTAGTCCGTGCCCAGTGCGACGCGGTCGGCTCCGACGATGCCGGCCACGAATCGCAGGGTGTCCGGGTCGTGGACGAGCGAGTCGATGTAGATCCGCCGAACGGCGTCCCGCGGCTCCGTCGTCGTGGCCGTGGCGGCAAGGTCTGGCCGGGCGTGGAACCCAGCCTCCACGCGTCCAAGCAAGCCGGGAAACGCCCCGCCGCCGTGGGCGAAGAGGATGCGCAGACTCGGATGACGATCGAGGACGCCGCCAAGCACGACTGACGCGATCGCGAGGGCCAGTTCGGCCGGCATCCCCACGAGCCACGGCAGCCAGTGCCGGGTCATCCGCTCTGGAGCGAGCATGTCCCAGGGGTGGACGAAGACCGCGGCGCCCAGTCCATCGGCGGCAGCCAGGACCGCCTCGATCGCCGGATCGTCCAGGTCTCGGTCGCCTACGTGCGTCCCGATCTGCACGCCGTCGAGACCCAGCTCGCGCACGCACCGTTCGAGCTCCGCGACGGCCAGGTCGGTGTCCTGCAGCGGGATCGTCCCGAGACCCGCGAACCGGCCGGGACGCCCGGCCACGACGCCCGCGATGTGGTCGTTCAGCAGCTGCGCCACGATCAGGGCGTCCCCCGCCGGCTTGTCGTAGGCGAACATCACCGGCACCGTCGTGAGGACCTGCAGTCCGACCCCGGCGCTGTCGCAGTCGTCCAGCCGGACCGACGCGTCCCAGCAGTCGTCGCCGACGTCGCGGAAGACCCGCTCGTCGATCACGATCCGTGCCCTGCGCGGACCCAGCGGCTCCAGTTGCGGCCAGCCGCCGTAGCCGAAGCGCGCCCGCAGGTCCGGCCAGGACGGCGGGAGGATGTGGGTATGGACGTCGATCCGGTCGAGGGGCACGAACGGTCAGGTCGCCGGGGTGGGCGGCGGCATGACCGCACCGCAGGCGCTGCACGTGTGGAGTGCGGGGGTCGCCCAGAACTCGTCCATGACCGGCTTGAGCTGCGTCCCGAGGTCCGTGATGATCCCCTTGAACTGGTGGAGCATGTGGCCGCAGCTCTCGCAGTACCAGGTGATCGTCTCTTCCTCATCCTCGGTCCGCTGCCGCTCCACGACCATGCCCAGCGTCCCGGTCGGCCGACGCGGCGAGTGGATCGTGTTGGCCGGCAGGAGGAACGTATCGCCTTCGTGGATGATCACGTCGCGCGGGACGCCGTCCTCGATCAGCTTGAGTGTGATGTCGCCCTTCAACTGATAGAACAGCTCCTCGCCCGGTTCGCAGTGGAAGTCCCGTCGCGTGTTCGGACCGGCGACGATCATCACCTGGAACTCACCCGCGCCATACAGGAGCTTGTTGCCGACCGGTGGCTTGAGCGAGTCCCGATTCTGTTCGATCCATTCGGTCAGGTTGATCGAGTCGAGCGCCATGTCAGATCCTCCGTCTCGTGGGTGATCGCCGACCGCGGTGCCTACAGCCTGACGCGCGGCGGACTGCTCCGGTCGAACATGTGGACCGTGTCGATGAAGCGGACCTGTTTGGTCTGGTACGCCATCGTCAGCGAGTGGGTCCGTGCGCCGCCGCCGAAGAAGCGGACTCCTTGCAGCAGGTCGCCGGCCGTCACGCCGGTGGCAGCGAAGACCAGGTTGTCACCGGGCGCGAGATCCTCGGTGAGGTACACGCGGTCCTCGTCGCCGTGGCCCATCCGGGCGCCACGCTCCCGTTCATCGTCGCTTCGGTAGCGGAAGCGCGCCTGGATCTCGCCCCCGAGGCAGCGCAGCGCGGCTGCCGTGATCACGCCCTCGGGTGCGCCACCGATGCCCATCACGGCATGCACGCCGGTGCCTGATACGGCCGTCGAGATCGCCGCTGACAGGTCGCCGTCACCGATCAACTTGATCCGCGCGCCGGCTTCGCGGACTTCGGCGATCAGGGCGTCATGTCGCGGCCGTTCCAGGATGACGACGGTGATGTCGCCGATCCGGCGGCCGAGCGCCTCGGCGATGCGACCGAGGTTCTCCGTCGGCGACTCGCGGATGTCCACCTTGCCGGCAACGACCGGCCCGACGCACAGCTTCTCCATGTACGTGTCCGGGGCGTGGGTCAGGCCGCCGGCCTCCGACGCCGCGAGGACCGTGATCGCCCCGGCCTGGCCGTGCGCCACCAGGTTGGTCCCTTCGAGCGGGTCCACGGCGATGTCGACCCTCGGGGCGTTCGGGTCGCGATGCGCCCGGCCGACCTCCTCGCCGATGTAGAGCATCGGCGCCTCGTCTCGCTCGCCCTCGCCGATGACGATCCGCCCGGCGAAGTCGATCTCGTCCATCGTCCGGCGCATCGCCTCGGTGGCCAGCTTGTCTGCGCCGTTGCGGTCGCCGCGGCCCATGGAGCGCGCCGATGCGATGGCCGCTTCCTCGGTGACCCTGACCATGTCCAGTGCGAGCAGTTGTTCCACGGACGACCTCCCGGTCAGTGTCGAAAGTGGCGCCTGCCGGTGAAGACCATCGCCAGATGATGGCGGTCCGCGACCTCGATGGCCATCTCATCGCGGATGGAGCCGCCGGGCTGGATGATCGCGGTGATCCCCGCGTTGGCCGCCGCGGCGATCCCGTCCGGGAACGGGAAGTACGCATCCGAGGCCATGACCGACAGCTTCGCCCTGTCGCCTGCCCGTCGCAGCGCGATCTCCACCGACACGTGGCGCGATGCCTGGGCCGCCCCGATCCCCACCGTCGCGCCGTTGCGAGCGAGGACGATGGCGTTGGACCGGACGTGGCGAACGGCCCGCCAGGCGAACAGGAGGTCGGTCAGTTCCTCCAGCGTCGGGCGGCGCTGGGTCACGACCTGGAGGCGCCCACGGTCCAGGCCAAGCTCGTCCAGGCTCTCCACCAGGATCCCGCCGGCGACTCGCTTGAAGTCCAGGTTGGCGATGCCGTAGTCGCGCATCCCCTCGGTGGGATCCGGGGGGACGGCGAGGATCTCCAGGCCGTGCTTCGCGCGCAGGATCCCCAGCGCGGACTGGCTGTAGGCCGGGGCCACGACCGCTTCGTACGAATTGGCCGCGATCTCCCGGGCGGTGGCGCCATCCATCTCGCGATTCACGCCAACGATGCCGCCGAATGACGCGATCGGGTCCGTCTCGAGGGCGTGCCGATAGGCCTCCACGAGCTCGTCGTTCGACGCGAGCCCCACCGGGTCCGTGTGCTTGACGATGGCGACCGTCGGCGCGGTGTAGTCGCGGGCGATCCGATACGCCGCATCGAGGTCCATCAGGTTGTTGAAGCTGGGCAGGTCGCCCGCGATCCGGGTCGCGTCGGCGAGCGTTCCGCTCCGGTGGGTCGTCTCCCGGTAGAACGCAGCGCGCTGGTGCGGGTTCTCGCCATAGCGCAGGTCGTCCACCTTCTCGAGGACGATCGCCAGCCGGCGCGGGAACGTGTTCCCGGAGATCTGGTTGAGATAGGCGGCGATCTCGGCGTGATAGGCCGCAACCGTGCTGAAGGCCTCGGCCGCGAGCTGGGCTCGGGTCTCCGGGCTGACCTGGCCCATCTCCCGGATCTCGTTGGTGACCCGCGAGTAGTGCCCCGGGTCCGCGATGGCGGCGACGCCGGCAGCATTGCGGGCGGCGGCTCCCAGGAGGGCGGCGCCGGCGACATCGATCATCTCGATCGCTTCGTCCAGGCCGATGAGCTTGACCCCGATCGCCGGAGCGAACGGCTTGACGTTGACGACGACGAGATCGATGAGCCCGATGCCCTGCGCCTGCAGCTCGTCCATCTGCGCCGGCACGTCGCGGCGCGCCAGGATCCCCGCATAGACCGCGTGGTGGAAGGTCTTGACCTGGCCGCCGACAGTGGGCTCGCCCGAGGTCAGGTCGGAGACCGAGGCGACCTCGACACCCTCATCGGAGAGGTATTCGCGGGTGCCGTCCGTCGCGAACAGTTCGACGTCGAGCGCCTGCAGATCGCGGGCCAATGCGGCGATCCCATCCCGGTTTGCCACGGACAACAGGGCTCGCAACCCGTTTCTCCTCCCCGAGCAGGCGATGCCTCGGCGACGCTGCTTGGGGGCGCGGCCGGGAGGGTCGAGGCGTCACCGCGACCGTCCGGCCGAGTATACCGTGCGGCATGGCATACTCCGACCGTCTCAGCCCATCACCAAGGAGAGGTTTCGCGTGACCCTCGCACCCTGGGAATACCTGTTCAAGTCGTTCAACGGCAAGAACTTCCCGGACATGTTCAACGCCACCTGGATCGCGGCCCTCGGGTTGCTCGTGGTCCTGACCGTGCTGTACATCACGCGCACGCGCAGCCTCCACCGCCACCAGCCGTACCTCGAGATGTGGGAGTGGATCTGGTGGACTGGCCTGATCACGTTCAGCATGATCCTGATCGGGTCGGTGTTCGTATTCGACTTCTTTCTGGTCCTGGCCATCGAGATCATCGGGTTCTCCACCCTGGTCTGGGTCCGGTTCCGGCGCTTTCCGCCGTTCCTCGCGTCGTACGAGAAGCAGCTCGCCAAGCAGAAGTACGCGTCGGCCCGCAAGTTCTCGGATCCGGACGCGACGATCCGCAAGCGCGGCGGCCGACGACAGCGTCGTCGGCGCTAGACCGCTTCCGCCCGGGACGGCGACATGCCCATCGAGATCCGGCGGTTCGGGGTGGGGCATCGTCGCCCTGACGGACCCGTGGGTTCCGTAGGCCTGGCCGGTCAGCCGATCCATTCGGACGCCCGCGGCGTCATCACTGAGCTTGCCTTCGCTCGCGGCGCCCGCATCGAACCGCACGCCAACCCCAATACGACGTGGTTCGTCGTCATCGAGGGCGGCGGTTGGGTGGGCGTCGGCGAGGAACGGTCGCGGGTCGCTGCCGGCGAGGCGGTCCTTTGGCCGGCCGACGTCACTCACGCCGCCTGGACCGAGCACTCCGAGATGCGCGCCTTCGTGATCGAGTTCGCGGGTGCCGACGACCAGGTCGTCCTCGATGGCCAGGCCCTGGCGCTGGCGGCGGGAGCGGATCGCGCCGAACCCGCCGACGGATCTCTTGCCGATGCCGGACGGTCGTCGGTCCGGGACCACGCAAGCGGCGAACCTACCTGAGCGTTGGGTGCGGGCCGGCCCGGAGTCGGATCCGCCGGCCTGCGGTGCACGGGGTGACCATGTGGGACAACGACGGCCGCTGCTTGGCCTGATCGGTCCTGTGATGCCCAGAATCACCACGCAGGAGGTGTCCGGCGGTCGTCCGGTGCACCCGGTGCACCATTTCTCGAAGGCGGCCTCCGTGATAGGTCCATTTGGTCATGTGCTGCACCGTCGGGCGTCGGGCGTCGGGCGTCGGGCGTCGGGCGTCGGGCATCGGCCATCGGCCATCGGCCATCGGCCATCGGGCGTCGGGCGTCGGGCATCGGCCATCGGGCATCGGGCGACGGATCTCTTGCCGATGCCGCTCTCGTGAAGCCCGATCGACGCCCGATGATCGCCTACCCGGCCAGCACCGCGCCGAGCTGGCTGAGGATGCGCGCAGTGGCACCCCACACCGACAGGCCGTCGAGGTCGTACGCGCCATAGCGAAGCGGCCACCCGTCGATCGTGCGCTCCACGATCGTGATCGGGGCGTCCGGCAGAAAGGCGCTCACAGCCGGCTCCACGATCCGAGCGACCTCGGCCTCGGACGGGACGAGGATCGGGCGGCGGGTGGCGATGGCCACCACCGGCGTCACGTCGAAATCGCTGACCGGGATGACGAACCGCTCCAGCAGCCCGACGACGCGAACGCCGGCGGCGTCCACATCCAGCCCGACCTCCTCGGTCGCCTCGCGGAGGGCAGTCGCGGCCAGGTCGACGTCGTGGGCCTCGGCCTTGCCGCCCGGCAAGCTCACCTCGCCGCTGTGGTGGCCATCGCGCGATGCCCGTTCGGTGAGGACGATGCGGGCGATCCCGTCCGAGTCCGGATAGACCAGCACCAGGACGCCGGCAGGCCGCAACGGCCGATCGCCCACGGGCCAGCGAGCCTCGCGCGGCAGGCTGCCGTGCGCTCCCAGGATGACCGGCAGCAGGACGGCGGCCGGCTCCGGCAACGGATCCGGGAAGGTCGTGAGTCGCTCGACGACCGTCTCGAATCGCACGGACCTAGTTGACCAGCTCGCCGTCGCCGCGCGGGCTGCTCGTGGCAGGAAGGTCAAGTGGCGACGGCCTCCCATTCCGGGCCGAGGGCTCCGGCCGCGACCGCGCATCACGCGTCGCGGCGCCATCCGTCACCACCGTGGAGCGCTCCGTCGAGAAGACGATCGTGCCGGACGTCGGGTCCGCATCGCACGCGATCCGATCGCCCGGGGAGAACTCGCCCGCCACGAGGGCGCGTGCCAACGGGTTCTCGACGAGCCGCTGGATCGTCCGCTTGAGCGGTCGCGCGCCATAGGCCGGGTCGGTCCCTTCCCGGACGATGAGCGCCCGCGCGGAGGCGGTCACCTCAAGCGCGAGGTCTTGCGAGGCCAGCCGCTCCGAGAGATCCGCCAGCAGCAGGTCCACGATCGCGCCGAGGTGCTCGGACGTGAGCGGGTGGAAGACGATGACTTCGTCGATCCGGTTGAGGAACTCCGGGCGGAACTGCACACGGAGCGCGTCCGTGACGGCGCGCTTCATCGCGTCGTAGGCTTCGTCGCCCTCGTCTCCGCTGGCCGCCGCGATCGCCGAGCTTCCAACGTTGCTGGTCATGATCACGACCGCGTTCTTGAAGTCCACCGTCCGGCCGTGGCTGTCGGTCAGGCGGCCGTCGTCGAGGACCTGAAGCAGGACGTTGAACACGTCCGGGTGCGCCTTCTCGATCTCATCGAGCAGCACGACCTGGTACGGCCGGCGCCGAACAGCCTCAGTGAGCTGACCGCCCTCCTCGTAGCCAACGTAGCCGGGAGGCGCCCCGACCAGTCGTGACACGGCGAACTTCTCCATGTACTCGCTCATGTCGATGCGGGTCATCGCGTCCTCGTCGTCGAACATGAACTCGGCGAGCGCGCGGGCCAGCTCGGTCTTGCCGACGCCGGTGGGTCCCAGGAACAGGAACGAGCCGATCGGGCGGCCGGGGTCCTTGAGGCCGGCTCGTGCCCGGCGGACCGCATCCGAGACGGCTTGGATCGCCTCGTCCTGGCCGACGACGCGATCGTGGAGGCGCTCCTCCATGTGGATGAGCTTGGCGGACTCGCCCTCCATCAGGCGGCTGACCGGGATCCCCGTCCACACGGCGATGATGTCGGCGATGTCGTCGGCGTCCACCTCCTCCTTTAGCAGTGCGCCGGCACCCTGCAGCGCCGCGAGTGTCGCCTCCTGCTCCGCCATCCGGTCCATCAGCTCCTTGTGGGTCCCGTATTTGAGCTGGGCGGCGGTAGCGAAATCGGCCTCGCGCTCGGCCTGTTCGATGCGGGTGGCGAGCGTCTCCAGTTCGGATTTCGTAGCGCGGATCGCCGCGATCGCCGCCTTCTCGGCCTCCCAACGCTGTTTCATGCCACCGGCGACCTCCTCGAGGTCGGCCAGCTCCTTCTCCAGGATCGCGAGGCGCGTCTTCGAGGCGTCGTCCGACTCCTTGCGCAGCGCCTCGCGCTCGATCTCGAGCTGGATGCGGCGCCGCTCCAGTTCGTCGAGCTCGACCGGCATCGAATCGATCTCCATGCGCAGCCGCGACGCCGACTCGTCGACGAGGTCGATCGCCTTGTCCGGCAGGAATCGTTCGGTGATGTAGCGGTCGGACAGGGTCGCGGCTGCGACGAGCGCGGAGTCCGTGATCCGGACGCCGTGGTGTACCTCGTACCGTTCGCGCAGTCCGCGCAGGATGGAGATCGTCTCCTCGACCGTGGGCTGGTCCACGAGGACCGGCTGAAAGCGCCGCTCAAGGGCGGCGTCCTTCTCGATGTGCTTGCGGTACTCGTCCAGCGTCGTCGCGCCGATGGTGTGGAGCTCGCCGCGCGCGAGCATCGGCTTGAGCAGGTTGGAGGCGTCCATCGCTCCTTCGGCCGCGCCCGCGCCGACGACCGTGTGCAGCTCGTCGATGAACAGGATGACCCGGCCCTCGGCATCCTTGATCTCCTTGAGGACCGCCTTCAGCCTCTCCTCGAACTCGCCGCGGAACTTGGCTCCGGCGATGAGCGCGCCCAGGTCGAGCGAGACGACGCGCTTGTCCTTGAGCGTCTCGGGGACGTCGCCACGGACGATGCGCTGGGCGAGCCCCTCCGCGATCGCCGTCTTGCCGACGCCCGGCTCGCCGATCAGGACCGGGTTGTTCTTGGTCCGGCGCGACAGCACCTGGATGACCCGGCGGATCTCGTCGTCGCGCCCGATGACGGGATCGAGCTTGCCGGCGCGCGCCTCGGTGGTGAGGTCGCGGCCGTACTTCTCGAGGGCGGCGTAGGTGCCCTCGGGGTTGGGCGAGGTCACGCGCTGGCCGCCACGGACGCTCTGGAGCGCGCCCAGGATGGTTTCCTTGGTCGCGCCGTGACGCTCAAGGAGGGACTGTGCCTCGCCGCCGATCTCGGCCGCCGCGATCAGCAGGTGCTCGGTGGAGACGTACTCGTCGCCTAGCCGTCGAGCTTCGTCTTCGGCGCGTTCGACGACGCGCTTGGCCCGCGGGTCCAGCGTCAGCGAGCCGCCCTTGATCCGGGCGCGCTTCGCGAGTGTCGCCGCGAGCTCGCCACGGAACGCCGGCAGGTCCACGCCAAGGCGGCGCAGGGTCTCCGCGGGGACGCCGTCATCGGGTTCGATGAGCGCGTCGAGGATGTGCTCGGCATCGAGCACCGGGCTATCCAGTCGCTGGGCGGTGGCCTGGGCGGCGACGATCGCCTCCTGGGCCTTCTGGGTGAATCGGTCGAGTTGCATGATGGTCTCTCGGTCTCTGGTGCGTCCGGGGTCAGCGGGGCGTCGGTTGGTCGATGAGCTTGAACAGGGTCCTGGCCGCCTCGGTGGACTCCTCCGACAGGTTCGTCGGCAGGATCACCTTGGCCCGGACGAACAGGTCGCCCTGGCCGGTCCCCTTGAACCGGGGCAGGCCCTGGCCGGTCAGGCGGAATATCCGTCCGTGCTGCGTGCCGGCGGGGATCTTTAGCAATACCCTGCCCTTGAGCGTCGCGACGTGGACCTCCGCGCCGAGCAGCGCTTCCTCCAGGGTGAGCGGCAAGTCGCGGTCCAGGTCCGCGCCACGGCGGACGAACCGCGTATCGGGGAGCTGCTTCACGACGACGACCAGGTGGCCGCCACCGGGTCCGCGGTCGCTCAGTCGGATCCGAGTACCGGTGTCGGCGCCTGGCGGGATGGTGATCTCGAGTCGCTTGCCGTCGACGTCGACGAGGCGGGTCGTACCGCGGTAGGCCTCGTCCAGAGTGATCTCGGTGGTCGCCTCGTGAACGGCCTTCGCAGCCGGCGCGGTCCGGTTGCCGGTGGCCGAAGCACTTGTGCCTCCGCCAGCGAGGCCCATACCCGCGAGGATGTCATCGAATGACGCCCCACCCGTCGGCCGGTTGCCGCGCCGCGCCCCGGTGTCCGTCGCCGAGCCTGACGCCCCGGCACGGTCTGCCCCGAAGAACATCTCGAAGAAGTCCGAGAATCCTTCTGCGCCGGCGCCGGCGGTCCGGAACTCGTACCGGACGTTTCCGCCTCCACCGGCACCACCCGACTGCGCGTACCCGGCGAACGGCCCGCCCGGCCCGAATGGATCCGTGGCACCACCGCCGGAGCCGCGGCGCCCGCCCCCTGCGCCCGCGCGCTCGTATGCCGCCCAGTCCGCCCCGAGCGCGTCGTACTTCTTGCGTTTCGCTGGGTCGGACAGGACCTCGTTGGCCTCGTTGACCTCCTTGAAGCGCTGCTCGGAGACGGCGTCGCCCGGCTTGGCGTCAGGATGATGTTGCCGGGCGAGCTTGCGGAAGGCCTTCTTGATGTCGGCCTGGGACGCGGTCTTGGGCACGCCGAGGACCGCGTAATACTCCTTGTACTGGAGGTCAGGCGCTCCGGGCCGTCCGCCCCCCACCTGGGTCCCGCCTCGCTACGGCGCCCGGACGACCACCGGCGGCTGGTCGGCCGGCGGGTAGTCCGGGAGCGGGACGCGGGTCGGTGCCGGCTTGGCGTCCGTGGCGACGTCCTTGACGATCTTGGTCGGCGTCGGAGTCGTGACCGGGAGTCCCTTCGGCTTGCGCCGGAGAGCGGCTTCGAGCACCTGGTCCATGTTGTCCACCAGGATCAGTTTGATGGACTTGCGGATCTCCTCGGGGATGTCCCGCAGGTCCTTCTCATTCTTGCGCGGCAGGATGACGATCTTGGCACCGGCGAGGTGCGCGGCGAGGATCTTGCTCTTGAGGCCGCCGATCGGCAGGACCCGACCGCGCAGTGTGATCTCGCCGGTCATGGCCACGTCCTTGCGGACGGGGATGCCGGTCAGGGCGCTGACGATCGCCGTGGCCATGGTGATCCCGGCGGATGGGCCGTCCTTGGGGATGCCACCGGCCGGCACGTGGATGTGCAGCGTGTTCTGCTCGAACACCTCGCGGTGGATACCCAGTTGAGCGGCGTTGGCGCGAGTCCACGACAGGCCGGCTCGAGCCGACTCGCGCATGACCTCGCCCAGCTGGCCGGTCAGGATGAAGTCCTCGCGGCCTTCCATCCGGGTGACCTCGATGGCGACGACATCGCCGCCGACCTCGGTCACGACCAGGCCGATCGCAGAACCCGTCTGGTCCTCGGCCTCCAGCTCGCCGTACTCGAAGCGCTGTGGCCCGAGCAGATCGACCAGCTTCTTGACGTCGATGATCGTCTTGCGCTTGCGGCCTTCGGCAACCCGCCGGGCGACCTTGCGCATGACGTTGGCCAGCTCGCGCTCGAGGTTGCGGACGCCAGCCTCGTGGGTGTACGAGCGGACGAGTTCCGTCATCGCCTCATCGGTGATCTGGATGTGCTTGTCCTTCAGCCCGTGGTTGCGCATCTGCTTCGGGATCAGGAAGCGCTTGCCGATCTCGATCTTCTCCGTTTCCGTGTAACCGGGCAGATAGACGATCTCCATCCGGTCGCGCAGGGCGGGCGGGATCGGGTCGAGCAGGTTGGCGGTCGCCACGAAGAGGACCTTGCTGAGGTCGAACGGCACTTCAAGGTAGTTGTCCTGGAACGTGCTGTTCTGCTCAGGGTCGAGGACCTCGAGGAGGGCCGAACTCGGGTCGCCCCGGAAGTCCATCCCGATCTTGTCCACTTCGTCGAGCATGAACACGGGGTTGTTCGAACCAGCCGTCTTGATGCTCTGGACGATGCGTCCCGGCAGGGCGCCGATGTAGGTGCGGCGATGGCCACGGATCTCGGCCTCGTCGTGGATGCCGCCCAGGCTCATACGCACGAACTTGCGGCCCATGGCGCGGGCGATGCTCTTGCCCAGGGACGTCTTGCCGACACCGGGAGGCCCGACGAACGCAAGGATCGGGCTGCGGATCTCGTCGGCAAGCGTGCGGACAGCGAGGTACTCAAGGATCCGTTCCTTGACCTTATCGAGGCCGTAGTGGTCCTCGTCGAGGATGCGGGCGGCTTCCTTGATGTCGAGCTGGTCGTCCGTGGAGACGTCCCAGGGCAGGCTCACGAGCCAGTCCACGTACGTCCGGATGACACCGACTTCCGGCGACGCCGAGGGGATCCGGCTCATCCGGTCGATCTCCTTGATCGCCCGGGCCTTGATCTCGTCCGGCATGCCGGCTGCCTCGACCTTGTCGCGTAGTTCGTTGATCTCGGCCTGCTGTGGGTCGTCCTCGCCCAGCTCGCGCTGGATCGCCTTCAACTGCTCGCGCAGGATGTACTCGCGCTGGGTCTTGTCCATCTCGGACTTGACCTCGGACTGGATCCGACCCTTCAGTTCGAGGATCTCGATCTGGTTGGCGAGGAATGTGCTGACGAGCTTCAGGCGTTCGACGACGTCGATCGTCTCGAGCAGTTCCTGGCGTTGCTCGGTGGACATGTCCGGGCTGTACGCGACCATGTCGGCCAGGAGGCCGGGCTCGCTGATGTTGCGGGCGGCGACGGCGGCTTCCGGCGGGACCGGGGCGCCATTGGCGACGTACTGCTCGATCTGCGCCTGGACGGTGCGCATGAGCGCCTGGACCTCGACGCCGTCGGGCGTCTCGTCCGGGAGCTCCTCGACGGTTGCGCGCAGGTACGGCTCGCTGGCGGTGAAGCCGTGGACGCGCAATCGGCCCTGGCCCTGGATGATGGCCCGGACCGTGCCATCCTGAAGCTGGACGACCTGGGCGATCTTGGCGATGGTACCGATCGAATACAGCTCGGACGGATCTGTGATGTCTTCCTGGTCAGCCTGGCGCTGGGTGACGAGGGCGATGGGGCCGCCGTCGGCGATCGCGGCGTTGAGTGCGTTGACACTCTTCTCGCGACCGACGGTGAGCGGGACGATCATCTCCGGGAAGATGACGGTCTCGCGCAGGGCGACGAGCGGGAGCTCGCGCGGTCCGCTGGGGTTGACGGGCTGGTCGAGCGGCTCGGGCTGCTCTCCGACCGGGGTGGACGGTCGCTTGGCCATCAGGGTTCTCCTACGGTGCTGGATGCCGGCGTGCGTCCGGCGCTGGGGCGGGGGGTGGAGGCGTCGGGGGTGGGCGGTTCGTTGGCGGGTGCGGTGGTCGCCGCTGCATCGGCTTCGGCCTGCATGGCTCTGGCCGCGGCTTCCTCGGCGTCAGCAGTCCCTTCGGCGTAGAGCGCCTCAAGGATGCGTGCTCCGAGGCGTTCCTCGAGTTCGAACAGGAGCCTGATGCCGGCGAGGTTCACACCGCGCTCGCGGGTGAGGTGCCTGATCCAGGTGATCCGCCGGATGTCGTTCTCGCTGTAGAGGCGGATGTTGGACGGGGTCCGGGCCGGGCACAGGAGGCCCTCATCCTCGTAGATCCGCAGGGTGCGGGGGTGTGCGCTGACGAGCGTCGCGGCCACGCTGATCACGTAGACCGGACGTTCAGGATCTGGGAACTGGCCGGGAGACCGCCTGTCGTCATGCACGTCTTGCATGCTAAAACCCTGACAATGACGTTGTCAAGAGTGTTGCGGAATCCGAGCATCGAGATCGTGGCTGGTTGCCGCGTGTTCGCCATTTCCCTCGCCGCGTGCGTGGCATGTGGGACACCGCGGCCGATGTCAGTTCGGTACCAGCCACCACGTCACAGCCCACGCTCTGTTCCGGCTCTCACCGGATCGACTCGATGCCGGTCCGACAACACGTTGGCGCCTAGTACGAACCCTATCGCTATCTGGCGAGAACCGGCCGCCTCATGGCTGCCGTGCGCGGCCCTCGCCAGCCCGCGACCGTCAGGCGCCGGCCGGCTTCGTGATCACCGGGTCTCCGATGAGCTGGTCGTGGAGCAGGCCTGAGCACTCCTGCTTGCCGATGGCGATGACCTTGTCGCCCTCGAGCATGACGGTGTCGGGTCGCAGCGGGGTGGCGACACCATCGCGGATGACCGCGAACAGGGAACAGCCATCCGGGATGGACAGGTCCCGTGGCGCCTTGCCGATCGCGGGCGAACCCGCCTGCAGGTGGGCTTCGATGATTTCGAGCTCGTTCTCGCCGAGCGCCGCCAGGTGGAGCAGCTCGTGGACCGGGATGTCCTGCTCGATGGATCCGAGGATCATCCGGGTCGGGCTGATGAGCTCGTCCACGCCAAGATGGCGGAAGAGCGCTTCGTTCTTGGGGTTATTGACCCGGGCGATGGTCCGCGGCACGTCGAAGTGGTGCTTGGCCATCTGGCAGATGACCAGGTTGTCCTCGTCGTCGCCGGTCACCGCGGCCACGACGTCGGCTCGGTTCGCACCGGCCTGACCCAGATATTTGCCCTCGCAGCCGTCATTGGCGATGACGATCGACCCGATCTCGTCGGCGATCGCCCGCGCCCGGCCGGGGTCCTTCTCCATGAGCGCGACCTCGTGGCCGGCTTCGATGAGTTCCTTGGCGAGGTAGTAGCCGACCTTGCCGCCGCCCACGACCAGCACGAACACGACTCAGGCCTCCAGTCCGGATGGGACCGGGACTGCCGGCGGGGCGGAGACGGCGTCATGATGGCCGGTGCCCGGGTGGTGGCCGGTAGGCGCCTGCATCCCGGGCAGCCCGGATGGCGGCAGGTCCAGGTAGCCGTTGACCGCGTCGAGCATCAACCCGGTCCGACACAGCGTGGCGATGCCCAGGTCCGCATACGCGGCGGCCCGGACCGGATCGTTGAGCTTGGCGATGACCTTGCGGACGCCCAGGGCCTCGGCCGCCAGCTGGGCCGCCATGGTGTTCCGGTTGTCGCCTTCGGTCAGGGCCAGAAAGACGTCCGCGCCCTCGGCGCCGGCCTTGCGCAGGACGTCCTCATCCGTGCCATCGCCTCGGACCGCCCGCCCGCGGAAGCTATCCGGCAGCCGATCGAACGCCGTGGTCGTATGGTCGACGATGACGACCTCATGGCCCCTGGCGTCGTAGAGCTCCGCGATGGCTGCGCCGACGCGGCCGCAACCCACGATCACGATCTTCACCCGGGCGTCTCCTCGGACATCGGTTCACGCACGACCCACACGGTACACGGCGCGTTCTGCAGGACATAGGGAATGGTCCGGCCGATCGCGAAATCGCCGCCGAACCTGGTGCGGAACGGCACCCCCAGCACGATCAGGTCGGCGCCGCGCTCGGCGGCCTCGTCCACGATGGCGGCGCCCACGTCACGGGCCTGGAGGAGGACCGGTTCCAGGCGGTGCTTCGCGCCCTCGGCCACGCCCTCGGCCAGGTCGAGTACGCGCTGGACCTCCTCGGAGCGACCGGCGATATCGGCGTCGAGGGGGAGCGTCCAGTCGATCTCGACCACGTGGACTGCGATCAGTTCCGCCTTCTGCTCGCGAGCGAGTTCAGCCGCGAGGCGGACGATCCTGGCGTCGCTGGTGCCCCCGTTGAGGGCGACGACGACCCGTTTGTAGGCATGGATCCGACTGTCCGACATGGCTTGTCACGATACCACCGGCATCGCCAGGCTGGGATCGACTCAGTCCGGCTCGTCGCGGCCACCCGTCGGCGGATCGAACAGGTCGCGGTCCTCGCGTCGGTACGGCACGTTCACGACGACCGTGAGCGGCCGACCGAGCAGCACCGCCCGTAGTCGCTTGGCCGCCTGGTTGTAGAGGATCCGCTCCCACCAGTGACGAGCCACGTATTCGGGGATGACGACGAACGTGATCGGTGGATCCTGGTCCGGCGGCCAGGCCGCGTCGAGGATGTCAAGGTAGGCGAGCAGCGGACCGACCAACGCCCGATACGGGGACTCCACGACGACCAACGGGACGCCCGGGATCTGGCGCTCGAAGTCGGCGCGCACCTGCGCGGCCGATTCCGGTTCGGAGGTGATGTAGACGGCGCGGATGTCGTCGTCGATCGAGCGCGCCACGTTGATCGCCTGGACCACGGCCCGGGTCAACCCAGGGATCGGTACGACGACCCGTTCTTCGCGATGGAGAGCCCTGAAGACCGAGTCTGGCCGGACAGCGAGCTCCTGCCGCGATCGCTCGTACTGGCGATGGATGAACAGCATCATCCCGACCAGCAAGGGGACCACGATGATGACCAGGTAGGCGCCATAGGAGAACTTCTCGAAAACGACGATCCCGAGGACGACCGCTGTCAGCCCCGCGCCGAGGGCGTTGACGGCCGAGCGCCAACGCCAGCCCGCGCTCCGTTCACTGAACCAGTGCTTGACCATGCCGACCTGGCTGAGCGTGAAGCAGATGAACACGCCGACGGAGTACAGCGGGATGAGGGCGTGCGTGTCGCCACCGAAAGCGGCGAGCAGCAGGAATGCGACGGCGGCCAGCAGGACGATGCCCCAGGAGTAGGCGAGGCGGTCGCCGCGGAAGGAGAACTGGCGCGGCATGTAGCCGTCCTCAGCAAGGATCGCCGCGAGGCGCGGGAATGCGTTGAAGCTTGTATTGGCCGCCAGGAACAGGATCAGGGCCGTGCTGGCGGCGAACACCACGAACAGCGCGGAGCCCTGCCCGAAGGCCGCCCCGGCCGCCATCGCGACGATCGACTGACCACCATCCTCGGTCGGGCGCAGGCCGTACTGGACGGCGAAGACGGTCAGGCCGATGAACAGGACGCCGAGCAGGATGGACATCGTCGTCATCGTGTTCGCCGCGTTCTTCGCCTCGGGCGGTTTGAACGCCGGAACGCCGTTGGCGATCGCCTCCACCCCGGTCAGGGCGACCGAGCCGCCCGCGAACGCCTTGAGCAGGAGCAGCAGGCCGAGCATCTCGGGCACCTTCGGGTACGGAACGGCGTCCGCTGGCGTCGGGACAGGCACGACCGTCCCTCCGATGATATTGACCAGGCCGATCGCAATGATCGTCAGTGCCAGCCCGATGAACAGGTAGGTGGGGACCGCGAAGATGTTGCCCGACTCGCGCAGGCCGCGCAGATTGGCGATCGTGATCAACGAGATCGAGATGAAGGCGATCACGATCCGGTAGTCGTAGGCCTCCGGGATGACGGACTGGATCTGGGCGATCGCGGCCGCCGTCGAGACCGCCACCGTCATCACGTAGTCGATCAGGAGGGCGGCAGCCGCGACGAGGCCAAGCCACGGGGCGAGGTTGGTCTTGGCGACGACATACGCTCCGCCGCCGTTCGGATACGCCCGGCAGACCTGTCGGTACGACACCGACACGACCGCGAGCAGGATCGCGATGGCGATCGCGACCTCGACGGAGAGAAGCAGGGCCGACGCACCCGCCACCAGCAGGACCCGCAGGATCTCCTCAGTGGCGTAGGCGGACGAGCTGATGGCGTCCGAACTGAAGATCGCCAGGCCTTTCGGCTTCGATAGGCGCTCACCGATCTCCTCTTCGCTCGCCAGCGGCCGGCCGAACAGGATGGCGCGGGTGCGGTCGAGGAGCCGGCCTGCCGGCGTGAGGGAGACGCTGGCGGCCGGCTTGGCGACCAGCTGGCCGGGCCCGGTGTAGCGGAAGTAGGGCGAGTGGGGTCGCTCGACGCGGACGCGCCGGTCCGCCGGTTTGCGACCCTTGAGTGGTCGCCTTCCTCCGATCACGAGGGCTCCGATAGGGGTCCGGCGGTCAGCCGGTCAATGGCCGCGACGATAGGGGACGTCGACGATGACCGTATGCTCGCGCCCGACGAGGGCTGCCTTGAGGCGTTTGGCTGTCTGGTTATACAGCAATCGGTCCGACCAGTGGCGGCATAGTGGGGCGCCAGACTGGCCTCAGGCATCAGACACCATGGGCCAGTCGCGCGGCGAGTCGGGCCGGCAGGCCGGCATCCGTCATCGCCGCCTGGACCGTCGCGACGTCGTACGCGACGCGGTGCCAGGTAGCGCGGGCGGCCTCCGGCTCGAGGATCAGATAGCTTGCGCTCGGATCGCCATCGCGCGGCTGGCCCACGCTGCCCGGGTTGAGCAGCACCCGGGTCCCCGCCAGCGACAGGCTGTCGCCGTCGCGGGGGCGGACGGCGGCGATCCGATCGCCATCCAGCACGAACGCGACCGGGATGTGGGTGTGGCCGTTCAAGCCGTGTGGCGTCGAGAGCGCCTCGAACGAGCCGCGCGCGATCGAGGTTGTCGTCAGGTATTCCCAGGTCGGGTCGCGGGGGCTGCCGTGGACCAGGGTCATGTCGCCGTCCTGACGGACGGCGGGGAGGGCCGCCAGCCAGGCCCGGCTGGCCTCATCGATGGCGGCGCGCGTCCAGTCCATGGCCGCTCGTGCCTCGGGGTTGAACTGCTCGATCTCCAGGCCGCCGGTCGCCGCCGCGTCGTGGTTGCCGCGGACACCGGCCGCGCCCACTTCGGCGAGGCGAGCCACGACCCCGTTCGGGTCCGGCCCGTAGCCCACGATGTCGCCGAGGTGCCACACGCCATCCACGGCGCCCGCGTGCACGAGCACGGCATCGAGGGCCACGAGATTGCTGTGGACGTCAGACACGACCGCGATACGCATCGCCGGTCAGCCTAGCAGCGGGCGCATCACCATGGCCGGCGGCGTCGCGCTCCCGGATCGCGCGGATACGCGGCCGGGACGTGGCCATGCCGCGTGACGACGACCAGGACATGGCCGTCGAGCCCGGGGACGTCTACCGGGACGCCTTCGATGGCGCCGCCGCCGAGCGCGACGATCGCCCGTTGCGCCGCCGAGACCTCGCTGGCGAGGTCGCCGCGCTTCCAGGCGATCAGCGACCCGCCGAGTGCGAGCAACGGGAACGCCAGCTCGACGAGCTCGGCCAAGGCCGCCACCGCCCGGGCGGTGACCGCCGGCCACTGGCCGCGGTGGTCCGGGTCCGAGGCGAGCGCCTCCGCCCGGATGGCCGCCGCTTCCACGCTCGCCTGAAGACCGGTGGCGAGGATGGCCGTCTCCAGGAAGCGCGTCTTCTTGCCGATCGGCTCCACCAGCAGCGCCCGGGCGGCGGGCAATGCGGCCGCCAGCGGCAGGCCCGGATAGCCCCCGCCGGATCCGAGGTCAACGAACCGATCCAGCCCGCGGGCGGTCATCAGCGGCAGCGCGGCCAGGCTGTCGACGATATGGCCCGTGGCGACGGCCGCTGGCTCGCGGATCGCGGTCAGGTTGATCGAGGTCGTCCAGGCGAGCAGCAGTCGCGCATGGCCCTCGATCGCCTGCCGAGCATCGGGCGGGAGGCTGACCCCCAGGGCCGCCAGGCCCGTGTCCAGGGCGTGGACCGCTTCCGGCGGGAACTCGGGGAGGTCCTCGACGCGCGTCGGGAGTGGCTCACGCGCTAGATCCAGGGCACGCCTCCTGATGTCTGCGTGCCGCGCGTCCTCGCGTGGCGCCACTCCCGGCGTCGGCATCGTCTCGCACCGATGGATCGGGATCGGTCTTCCGCGCTCCGTCCGGTTCTCGGCCGAGTCTCCTCGAACCCCTCGCGACGCGCGTTACCCTGCCCACCCCAGTGCGGATGTCGGACGGTACGCGGCTGCGGTGCCGGGCGTCTACGGGGTTATCCACCAAGTCGGCACGGCGACGTGGATTCGTGGATAAGTCGGGCGACGGTCGTCGGGCGACGGTCGTCAGCCAGGACCCCGGATGGCGCGCAGCACAGCCCGTTCCTCCAGCGCCAACTCCTCTCCGGCGATGGCCGCCTCGAGGGCCGCGACGACATCGTCGGCCGTCGCGCCGGCCGGCCCCGGCATGGCCAGGACGAAGGAGGACCCTGACGTCGGAACACTGGCGACCGCGAGGTCGCCGCCCATCGACCGGGCGAGATCACGGGCGATCGGCAGGCCGAGCCCCGTGCCCGTGATGCGATCGTGGCCGGCCATCCGATAGAAGCGCTCGAAGATCCGAGCGCGGTCGTCGGCGGCGATCCCGGCACCATCGTCACGGACGGCGATGAGTGCGACCGGCCCATCGAACCAGCCGGCCAGCTCGATCGCCGACCCGGCCGGGCTGAACTTGAGCGCGTTCGCGGCGAGGTTCGTGACGATCTGCTCCACGCGTCGGCGGTCCCCAGTGGCCGCCCGGAGCCGCGGCGGCAGGGAGGTTCGGAGCGCGATCCCACGCTCCATCGCGATCGGGTCGAGGCCATCCGCCACGCGCCGGACGGCGTCGGCGAGGGAAAACGGCCGTCGCTCGAGGGTCAGGACCCCGGACTCCAGGCGGGACAGCTCGAGGAGATCGCCCACGAGATCGGCGATGGTCGTCACGATCCCGCGGCCGCGCTCCATGAATTCGCGCTGGACGGCCGGATCGTCGACCGAACCGCCCAGGATCAGGTCGAGGTACCCGGCCAACCCGGTCAGCGGCGTGCGCAGCTCATGGGCCACCGTCGAGACGAACGTGGCGCGCTCCGCTTCCCGTGCCCGGAGGGCGGTGAGCTCAGCCTCGGCGGCCAGCTGGTCCGCGACGAGAGCGAGCGCGACGGCGGCGTGTCGGACCAGGGTCCGCGGCAGGCGAATATCCGCGAGTGCGGCATCGGCCGGGTCGATGAAGGCGAACCCAAGCGTCACGCGGCCGGCCTCCGGAACGGCGATCCGGGCGAACATCGGCTGCGCGATCGAACGCCAACCGCGGGCAGCATGCGTGCCCTCGACGATCGACACACACGCGGATCCCGTGGCGGCTCGGTCCGCCCGAGAGCGCGACGCCGTGCTGTCCAGCCACCGCCCGAGGGCGAGCGCTGTCGCCGGTTCCTCGCCGAGCCCGACGCCGACCACGACGCGGCGCTCCGGTCCGTCGGTGACGATCGCGGCGTGCTGGGCGCGGACGGTCCGCGCCAGCAGGTGCAACAGGTCCGCCAGACGTGCCTCGGCGCCGGCCTCTTCGGCCAGGATGTCCATCGCGCGGGCGAGCAGGAGGGCTTCCTGGCTCGCGATCTGGTCCTCCGCTCGACGCGACGTGGACCGGCGCTCCTTCAGCGCTGGAGGCGCCTGGAGGTCGGGGACCTGGAGTGGGAAGCTCGAGCGGGATTCGATCACGTGGTGCCTATCGTCCACGCGATCGAGCGACGCGGCCACCACCCGACGGGCGCGTTCGCCTCGGACGGAAGTACCGGCGCGGACCAGGCGATCGCCCTGGGTCAGCCGGCGCGGGCAGCCCCTCGGACGGGCCGCCCGAGCGTCCGGCGGACGACGTCGATGACCTCTTCCACGTACTGATCCGCCTCGCCCCGCTCGGCCGCCGTGCGTACGCAGCCCTGGACGTGATCCTCGAGCACCAGGATGGACAGGGCGTCCACCGCAGCGCGGAGGGCTGCGGTCTGCTGGAGGATGTCGACGCAGTACTCTTCGCGTTCGATCATCCGGGCGATGCCACGGACCTGACCCTCCATGCGCGACAGGCGCCGGACGAGCTGGGTCTTGTCCTTCGAGTAGCTGTGGCGAAAGTGGCTGGGATCCACAGGCTGGGCCGCCCGCCGACCGGTCGTGTCGCTCATATCCAGAATCATACCCCCTGGGGGTATCGGTCGCAAGAGTGACCGGGCGCCGGAGGCCCCGATTCGGCTACACTCACGACCGATGCATCCCGGCGATCGCCTCGGCCCCATTCCCGACGGTGTCTCGTGCACCGCCTGCGGCGCCGGCGTCCCAGCCGGTCGGATCCGCATCCTCGCCCACCGCGACGACCTGGCCTTCGTGGAACTCGCCTGCGATCGCTGCGGCAGCTCGGCCCTGGGCCTGCTCCTGGCCGGCGACGACCCTGGCGACCCGCCCGTCCTGGACGTTGCCGGCGACCCGGCGCCCGCCCTTGACGCCGTCACGGTCGACGATGTCGTCGCTATGCGCGAGCACCTCGCTGACTGGGATGGCGACCTGCGCGGTCTTCTGGCGGGTGGCCGATGACGCCGGCGTTCGCGCACGCGAGCGAGGCGGAGATGTCGCGCATCCTCGACTTCTACACGGTGCGTTGGGAGTACGAGCCGGATACGTTCCCGATCCTGTGGAACACCGACGGCGACGTCGTCGAGAGCTTCTCGCCCGATTTCTACCTACCGGACCTGGACTTGTATCTCGAGATGACCACCCTGCGGCAGAAGCTGGTGCGCAAGAAGAACCGCAAGCTGCGCCGCTTGCGCGAGCTGTATCCGAACGTGGAGATCAAGCTGTTCTACGCTCGCGACT
>JBKJQY010000150.1:0-4362 GCA_046593725.1 Candidatus Limnocylindrales bacterium | reverse complement strand
AAAGCGGGTTTCAGACCCCGAGCACGCGCTTGCTGCGCGTGGAACAGCCTCGCAGACCGCCATCCGGACGGCCAGTAGCGCCTAAGGTCGCTCACCCGATGCAAATGACGTCGGGCGGGACCGTGACTGACCCCGGACGCGTCGATGTCAGGAGTAGGACGGCTCCGTGGACTCGGACGGTGGCGGCGGCTGGGACGGGGACTGGCCCGGTGTCGCGCTCCTATCGAACTGCCTACGATGACACCCGTGACGACCTCCGACACGTCCGGCCGCATCGACTGGGTCGAGAGCCCCGGGATCCTCCTCGGCATGACCGATCTGGCGACGGGGCTGCGGCTGCGACCCGAGGACGGCGTCGACATGCTCGTGCTGCTGGTCGAGGACACCGAGCTCGAGCGAGCGCCGGCACCCGTGCCGCCCGACCTGCACCTGATCCGCTACCAGATCCCGGACATGGGCGTGCCACCCGACCGGGCCACACTCGCGGACCTGCTCGCGGCGATCGGGGACCGACTGGCCGGCGGGCTGTCCGTGGTGATCGCCTGTGATGGAGGGCTCGGGCGGACGGGGACCGTCGCCGCGTGCGTCTTCATCGCCGCGGGCCAGACCCCGGCCGAAGCGATCCAGCTCGTCCGCGCGACGCGCCCCGGCACCATCGAGACCGATGCCCAACTCGCGTTCGTGGAGGCCTGGCGCCCCACCTGACGCCCACCGCCGCCGCCGGGAGTCAGTGCTGCGCTTGATGTCTATCTGCGGCATAAAGCCGGGGTGGGTGGGGCCCCGCGACCTGGCCCCGCACCCATCTCCTGCCCGCTTGATGCCGCCGATAAGCATCAAGGGTTGGATCGACCGACTACTTGACAGTAGCACGTGACGGTGTCAAGATACCGTCATGCCAGATGACACCACCTACTCGATCACGGAGCTTGCCGATCTGGCGGGCGTGACTCCGCGCACGGTCCGCTACTACCTCGCGCAGGGACTCCTGCCGTCGGCCGGCCAGACCGGTCCGGGCACGCGCTATGCCGAGTCGCATCTGGCTCGCCTCCGTCTCATCCGGCACCTTCAGGCGGAGCACCTGCCACTCGCGGACATCCGGCGCCGCCTGGCGGACCTTGACGACGATGCGATCGTTGCCCTCGCACAGCAGGACGAACGGCCGGCGCCACCGGACTCCGCACTCGACTACGTCAGGGCCATCCTCCACGAGACCCCCGCGCCCTACAGCGGCTCGCTGCTCCGGCGGGTCTCGACGCCACTCGCCATGTCGGCCCTTCCCACCCCAGCCCCCACGTCCGCCGAGCGTCTCGGCGAGTCCCATCACTCGACGGCCATGCCGGGCGACCGATCCCAATGGGAACGGATCGTCCTCGCCACGGATGTCGAGCTGCACATCCGTCGGCCGCTTGGTCGGACGCAGAGCAAGCGGGTGGACCGTCTCGTGACGATCGCCCGAGAACTCCTCGAGGAGGACCCGCAATGACCGAACCCGCCATCTCCATCCGCACGGACCGCACCTGCATCCGCGCCAACGGCCGGAGCACACGCTTCATCCTCGGCCGCATCACGGCGCCGGCCGCGCCGCCCCGGGCGACCCGCACGCCCGTCAACCTGGCGATCGTCGTGGACCGTTCCGGGTCCATGTCGGGTGCCAAGCTGGAGACGGCCAAGCGAGCGGTGCTCGAGGCGCTCGGGCATCTCCAGCCCACGGACCGCTTCAGCGTGGTGGTCTACGACGACGAGATCGAGGTCGTGATCCCGTCGACGCCTGCCACCGGCGAAGCGCGCCGGGCCGCGGCCGAGCGCCTTGTCCAGATCGACCCGCGCGGCAGCACGGACCTGGGTGGTGGCTGGCTGCGTGGCTGCGAACAGGTCGCGAGTCACCTGATGGAGCAGGGCGTCAACCGTTGCCTGCTCCTGACCGACGGTCTCGCCAACGTGGGCATCACGGACCACGATGCGCTGACCGCCCATGCGTCGGAGCTGCGGGCCCGTGGCGTGTCCACGAGCACGTTCGGCGTGGGCGTCGACTTCGATGAGCGGCTACTGGTCGACCTTGCCGACGCCGGCGGCGGCCACTTCTACTACATCGAGCATGCGGCGCAGATCCGCGACGCCATCACGAGCGAGGTGGGGGAGACCCTGGAGGTCGTCGCCCGCAACGTCTCTCTCGACGTCCTGACCCGTGACGAGATCGAGGTGGAGGCCATCACGCCGCACAAGGTCTCGCGTCGCGGTGGCCGGTCCGTGGTCATGCTCGGGGACCTCGTCTCGGAGCAGATCGTGGAGGTCGTGCTCCGCCTGACCTTTCCGTTCGGGACGATCGGGCACGAAGCCGGGGCCATCCTGACGCTCACGGACCAGGACGGCGTGTTCACCGGCGAGGCACAGGCCAGGCTGACCTGGACCTACGCCGACAGCCTCATCAACGACCAGCAGCCGCGCGACCGGGACGTCGATCGAGTCGTTGCCCGGATGTTCGCGGCCCGGGCGACCCAGGAAGCCGTGCGCCTGAACCGTGCCGGCGACTACAAGCGTGCCGGGGACCTGCTGGCCAGGACCGCGAACCGGATCCACGAGTACGCCGGAAGCGACTCGGAGCTGGGTTCCATCGTGGCGGGCCTCAACGCCCAGGAGCCCGCGTTCGCGGCGCCGATGGCGGCATCGCTGCTCAAGCGGCAGCACGCCACGAGCTCGAACGTCCATCGCAGCCGCACCTATGACGGACGCTCCATCAAGTCCGAGCGGAATGTGTAGCCCTGCACAGGAGAGGCCTGCGCGCGCTTGATGTCGTGGTAGAGGGAGGTCCTCCGGGGCCTCCCGTTCTCGTTACCATCCGTACATGCCGTATGTCGCCGCGATCGACCAGGGAACGACCAGCAGTCGGTGCATCCTGTTCGATCACGAAGGCGGAACGGTCGCCAGCCACCAACTGGAGCATGCGCAGCTCACCCCGAGACCCGGTTGGGTCGAACACGACGCGGACGAGATCACCGAGCGCGTCCGGACCTGCGTGAAGGTCGCGCTTCGGGAGGCGGGACTCTCGGCGAAGGACCTGGTCGCGGTGGGGATCAGCGACCAACGCGAGACGACAGTGGTGTGGGATCGCCACTCGGGGCGACCGGTCCATCACGCGATCGTGTGGCAGGACACCCGGACCGCCGACGCCGGCACGCGGCTCGCGGGCGACGATCCCAAGGGCACCGACCGCTTCCGAGCGACGACCGGACTGCCGATCTCCACGTACTCCTCGGCCCTGAAACTCGCCTGGATCCTGGACGAAGACGGCCACCGCGCCGCAGCGGAACGGGGCGACCTCCTGTTCGGCACGATCGACACGTGGTTGACCTGGCAGCTGACCGGCGGCCCGAGCGGCGGCGTCCACGTGACCGACGTGACGAACGCGTCGCGCACGATGCTCATGGATCTCGCGACGCTCCAGTGGGACCCGGAGCTGCTCGACGCCATGCGCATCCCGGCGGCGATGCTCCCCGAGATCCGCGGCTCGTCCGAGGTCTACGGGCACGGAACGGGCGATCTCGAGGGGGTGCCGATGGCAGGGATCCTGGGCGATCAGCAGGCGGCGCTGTTCGGGCAGACCTGTTTCGAGGCCGGCCAGGTCAAGTGCACCTACGGCACGGGCTGTTTCATGTTGATGCACACGGGGACGGAGCCGGTCCAGTCCCGCCACGGTCTGATCACGACCGTTGCCGCACGCCTGGGCGGGCCGGACGTCCCCGCCACGTACGCGCTCGAGGGGTCCGTGGCGGTCGCCGGGTCCCTGATCAACTGGCTCCGCGACAACCTGGGGATCATCGCGGACGCGTCCGAGGTCGAGGCGCTCGCCCGTTCCGTGCCGGACTCGGGTGATGTCGTGTTCGTGCCGGCATTTTCCGGCCTGTTCGCGCCGCATTGGCGGTCGGACGCCCGCGGCGTGATCGCCGGCCTGACTCGCTTCGCGACGAAGGCCCACATCGCGCGGGCCGCCCTGGAGTCCACGGCCTACCAGGTGTACGACCTGGGCGAGGCCATGACCGCGGATCTCGGTGCGGACCTGCCTGCGGAGATGCGGGTGGACGGCGGCATGATCGGCAACGAGCTGCTGATGCAGTTCCAGGCTGACATCCTGGGTCGGCCGATCGTGGCGCCGCGGATCGCCGAAACCTCGGCGTTGGGTGCGGCCTATGCGGCGGGACTCGCGGTCGGGTTCTGGGGCGGGCTCGACGAGTTGCGCGCGATGGACGCGGAGTCGCGTCGCTGGGGACCGACGATGGACGAGGACGCCCGGATGCACGGCATCGCCCGCTGGCACAAGGGGATCCAGCGGTCCCTCGGCTGGGTCGAGTAGGGCCTTCGTCGCGA
>JBKJQY010000096.1:0-3815 GCA_046593725.1 Candidatus Limnocylindrales bacterium | reverse complement strand
TGGGAGTGCCGTCAGCATGTTCTCTCCTTTCCAGCATAGCTCGAAGAGACCACGGTTCCCTCCACGCCGAATTCCGCATGGAGCAACGCGGCGTGACCAAGGTCGAGGTACGAGCTGCGCCAAAGCCTTGCCTGATCCGTTAGCACCGCGCTCCAGCAACACCGGCTCAGGTCGATCGACCACGCCCGCGCTGTCGACGACCACCCAGGAGATTCTCGCCGCGCACTGCTGCAGCTGGATGCGGGGCGCGTTTGAATCAGGTCGGTGCGTCGCTGGCGAAGTCGGTGCGAGGTAACGTTGCAGGAGCCGATCGGCGACGTGCGCGCCGGCCGAATTCGAAGCGCGTTACTATGAGCAGGTTGCAGTGGCCTGACTCAATTGAGTCGCCCGCCGAGGTCTAGTACGATTCAAGCCGAAGGGTCGAGCGATGTCGGCCGACGGTCCAGATGGTGAGCGTGTCGATGCCCGAGCCCCGGTCGTACCCAACCGTGCCCGACTTCAAGGCCGTGTTCGAGTCAGCCCCCGGTCTGTTCCTCGTGCTGACCCCCGACGAGCCGTTTACCATCGTCGCCGCCAGCGATGCCTATCTTCGGTCCACCCTCACGGACCGCGCCGGCATCCTCCATCGCGGCCTGTTCGAGGTGTTCCCCGACAACCCCGAAGACCCCGCCGCGACCGGCGTAGCCAACCTGCGAGCCTCGCTGCGCCGGGTGCTCGCCACCCGCGCCGCCGACACGATGCCCGTCCAGAAGTACGACATCCCCCGCCCCGACGGCAGCGCGTTCGAGGAGCGGTACTGGAGTCCCGTCAACGCCCCGGTGCTCGGGCCGGACGGAGACGTCGTCCATATCATCCACCGCGTCGAGGACGTGACCGAGTTCGTCCGCCTCACGGTCCGTGCCGCCGAACAAGACCAGCGGTCGCACGAGCTACAAGCGCCCGTCGGCAAGGTGGAGGCGGAGGTGTTCCTGCGGGCGCGAGAGGTGGCCGAGGTCAACGAGCAACTGAGGGACGCCAACGACGAGTTGCGGAGGCAGGTGGGCGAGCGGGCACGAGCCGAGGCGTCCCTGCACCGCGAGCAGGACTTCCTGCGGGCCGTAATGGAGCACGCGGCGGACGGAATCGTCGCGTGCGACGGCGACGGGGTGCTCCAACTGTTCAACCGGGCCACGCGGGAATTCCACGGCCTGCCCGAGGTCCCGCTCGCGCCGGATCAATGGGCGAACCACTACGACCTGTACCTGCCCGACGGCCGGACCCGTATGACCACCGAACAGGTGCCGCTGTTCCGCGCTCTGCGTGACGGCGCAGTCCGGGACGCCGAAATGGTGATCGCCCCGAAAGACGGCGAGCCGCGACACCTCTCGGCCAGCGGGCGGGCGGTGTTCGACGCGGCCGGCCGGAAGATCGGGGCCGTCGTTGTAATGCACGACCTGACCGAGCGACGGCTGGCGGAGGCCCGGCGGGCGGACGAGGCGCGGCGGATGGGCGAGTCCAGGTTCCGGCGGCTGCTCGAGGACTCGCCACTGAGCACACAGTTGTTTTGGCCGGACGGCCGCACCCGGCAGGTGAACCGGGCATTCGAGCGGCTGTTCGGGATCGCTCTCGCCGAGTTGGCCGACCACAATATTCTCCGCGACCCCGAACTCGTCCGTCTGGGAGTCATGCCGCTGCTGGAGCGGGCGTTCGCCGGCGAGGCGGTGGTGATCGATCCGATCCCGTACGTCCCGGACCGGGGCGAGTACGCCGGACACATCCGGTGGGTTGGGGCGCACGTCTATCCGGTGATGAACGACGCCGGGAGGGTGGAGGACGTCGTGCTCGTCCACTTCGACGTGACCGAGCGTAAGGTGGCCGAGGCGGCGGTGGTCGAAAGCGAGACGCGTTTCCGACACCTGGCCGAGACGATCCAGCAGTTGGCGTGGGTCGCCCGGGAGGACGGGCACATCTTCTGGTACAACCAGCGATGGTACGAGTACACGGGGACAACGCCGGAGCAGATGGAAGGCTGGGGCTGGCAGCAGGTCCACGACCCGGACGTGCTGCCGGCCGTGTTGGAGCGGTGGAGAACGTCGATCGGCACCGGCGAGCCGTTCGATATGGAGTTCCCGTTGCGGGGTGCCGATGGGGTATTCCGACCATTCCTGACCCGCGTGGCCCCGTTGCGGGACGAGGCGGGGCAAGTCGTCCAGTGGTTCGGCACAAACACCGACGTGACGGAGCAGCGGCGTGCGGCCGAGGAGCGGGAGTCGCTGTTGGCCGGTGAGCGGGCGGCGCGGTCGGAGGCCGAGACGCTGCTGACGGTCGGCCGCGCCCTGTCCGGGGAACTCGACCTGCACACGCTCGTGCAGTCGGCGACCGACGCCGCGACCGAACTGGCCGGGGCGGCGTTCGGCGCGTTCTTCTACAGCATCCCCGACCCGCAAGGCGGGCACTTGACGCTGTACACGGTCTCGGGAGTGCAGAGGGAGGAGTTCTCGAAGTTCCCGATGCCCCGGATGACCGACCTGTTCGGGCCGACGCTCCGGGGCGAGGCGATAGTCCGCTGCGACGACATCACGGCCGACAACCTATACGGCAACAACGCCCCGCACTACGGAATGCCGCAGGGCCACCTGCCGGTCCGCAGCTACCTCGCGGTGCCGGTACGGTCGCGGTCCGGCGAGGTGCTGGGGGCGATGTTCCTCGGTCACCCCGAGCCTGCCCGGTTCACCGAGCGACACGCGCGTCTAGTAGACGGAGTGGTAGCGCAGGCGGCAGTCGCCATCGATAACGCCCGGCTGTACGAGCGCGAGCGGACGGCGCGGGGCGAGTCCGAGCAACAGAGCCGGATAAAGGACGAGTTCCTCGCGACCCTTAGCCACGAACTGCGAACCCCGCTGAACGCCATCCTCGGGTGGTCGCATATGCTGCGGGCCCGCGGCGGCGGTGCGGTCCACGCCGACGACCATCTGCGGCAGGGGCTGGAGGTGATTGAGCGGAACGCACGAGCCCAGACGAAGATCATCGACGACCTCCTGGACATGAGCCGGATCGTCGCGGGCAAAGTGCGGCTCGACGTGCAGCGTGTCCCGCTCGCCCCGGTGATCGAGGCGGCGGTCGGAACGGTGGGGCCCGCCGCCCAGGCGAAAGGCGTCCGGCTACAGGTCGTGTTGGACCCGCACGCCGGGCCGGTGTCCGCCGACCCGGCGCGGCTCCAGCAGGTGTTCTGGAACCTCCTGAGCAACAGCGTGAAGCACACCAGGCGCGGGGGGCGCGTCCAGGTGCTGTTGGAGCGGGTCAACTCCCACCTTGAAGTGAGCGTGATTGACGACGGGGAGGGGGTCAGCCCCGAGTTCCTGCCCCACGTGTTCGATCGCTTCCGGCAGGCGGACAGTAGCACCACCCGGACTCACGGTGGCCTCGGCCTCGGCCTGAGCATCGTCAAGCAACTGGTCGAGCTTCACGGCGGGACGGTGCGGGCGAAGAGCCCCGGCGTCGGGAAGGGCGCGGCGTTCACCGTCACGCTCCCGCTGACGCCCGTCCACGCCGGTCCGGAGCCGGATGTCGAACGGCGTCACCCACACAGCGCTTCCGGCGAGTACCCCGCCGATGTCGACGTCGGCGTTCAGTTGGGCGGGGTCAACGTGCTGGTGGTCGACGACGAGCCGGACGCCCGTGCTCTGTTGAAGCTGCTGCTGGAGAACTGCGAGGCCGTGGTGACCACCGCCGCGTCGGCATCGGAGGCGTTGGACGCCTTGCGGCGGGCAAAGCCGGATGTCGTGATCAGTGACATCGGCATGCCCGGGGAGGACGGGTACGCGCTGATCCGCATG
>JBKJQY010000091.1:0-4663 GCA_046593725.1 Candidatus Limnocylindrales bacterium | reverse complement strand
GTCAGCGGCACGACGAGCCGGACCGTGTCGGTCGGCAACTCGCCACCCACCGTGTCCATCGATACCCCGCTCTCGACCCTGACCTGGCAGGTGGGCCAGTCCATCGCCTTCAGCGCGACCGGCACGGATACCCAGGACGGGCCGCTGCCGGCGTCTGCGTTCGAGTGGTCCATCGACATGCAGCACTGCCCGTCCGACTGTCATGCCCACATCATCAGCAGCGTGTCAGGCGCCAAGTCCGGCACCGTCGATGCGCCGGATCACGAGTACCCGTCGCACCTTCGGTTGCTGGTGACCGTTACCGATTTGCGCGGCCTGACCGCGACCGATTCAGTCGACCTCTACCCGAAGACCGGGACCGTCGCGGCCGTCAGCAGCCCGACCGGCATCCCGATCACCGTCCCGGCCACGACCGGCATCGTGGGCTCCACGATCAGCGTCTCGGCACCGGCCACGGCAATGCTTGGGGAGGGGACCTACACGTTCGACCACTGGTCGGACGACAACAGCACGGAGCTGACCCACCCGGTGCCGATCGTCGTGGGCGCCACGACCGTGACCGCGGTCTACACCCAGACCGGGTTCGCCGACCGGGCGGACTCGTGCGCCAGCTCGCCGGCCGCGATCGTGCCCGCCGGTGCCTGGGCGGGCGGGTCATTCAACAAGGCCAACGACATCGACTGGTACCGGTTCAAGCTGACCGCCACGGCTCGGATGCGGATCGGCCTCGGCGATCTCTCCAACGGTGGTCGGCTGGCGCTGTACAGCGGCTGTTCCACGCTCCTGCAGACGTCGGATCGTGGTGGCAATGGCGCCGAAGAGATCATCCGCAGCCTCCCGGCCGGGACCTACGCGGTGAAGGTCAGCGGCAGCGGCTCGGCCGCGTCGCCGCCGTACGCGATCCTCGTCCGGAAGATGCTCGCGTCGGTCCACGTGATGTCGTCCATCACCCGGATCGAGGGAAGCACGCTCCGCCTGATCGGTGAGCTCTACAACAACACGTCCAGGGCGGCCGGACCGGTCAAGGTCACGGCCAGGCTGTACAACGCCTCGAACGGCCTGCTCGCGACGCGCACCGCCTACGCGGACCTGTCGTACATGGTGGCGGCCAGTCGGGCGCCGTTCCGGATCGTGGGCGCGCTGCCCGCCGGCTACCACCACGCCGTCTTCAGCGTCAGTGCGCCCGCGACCTCCAGGCTGACCGGCGCGCCCGTGCCCACGACGACCACCAATGGCCCCGACGGCGCCGGCCGCTGGCACGTAGCCGGGACCGTCAGGAACCGCTACACCGGGTCGATCAACACGCTTCGGGTCGCCGTGACGCTGTACGACGGCCGCGGCAACATCCTCGACGCGACGCGAGCGAGGGTCGGCAGCAGCACCCTCGGGGCCGGTAAGTCCACCACGTTCTCAGCCACGTTCATCCCGACCGGCCTTGCCCCGAACAAGGTCTACGTCCGGGGGATGCTCTTCCGCTGAGCCTCCGGCACCTCGACGAGGAACGTGCTGCCGTCCGGACCCGAGCCGCGGCCTCAGTCGAAGACGATGACCTGGCGCAGGCCGTCGCCGGCTCGGAGTCGGTCGAAGGCGGGCTCCAGGTCGTCCAGCGCGATCCGCCGATCGATGAGGCGATCCACCGGCAGCCGACCGTCCAGATACCACTTCGCGTAGCGCGGGAAGTCGACGGCCGGGTCGGCGAAACCGTAGTTGGAACCAAGGATCCGCCGGCTGCCGTCCACGAACGGGAAGGCGGCGAACGACGCGCGAGACTCGAATGGGGTCATCCCGACGAGCACGGCCGTGCCACCGATGGGGAGTGCCTCGATGGCGAGTTCTATCGTCGGGACCCGCCCGATCGCCTCGAAGATGTAGTCCGGGCCGCCGTCAGTGAGCACGCGCAGCGCATCGATCGTGGCGGCGCGGTCGTCGCCCGCGAGCAGGCCGTCCGTCGCGCCGAGAGACGTCGCGGTCGCCAGTTTGGCCTCCACGCGGTCGATGGCAACGATCCGGCCCGCGTCCGCGAGCACCGCGCCCATCACGCATGACAACCCGACACCACCCAGCCCGATGACCGCCACGGACGACCCGGCCGGGACCTCGGCCGTCTTGAGGACGGCCCCGACACCGGTCGAGACGCAGCAGCCGATGAGCGCCGCGACGCCCGGGTCGACGCCATCCGGCAGCGGGATCGCGGCCGCGACCGGGACGACCGTCGCCTCGGCCATCGTCCCGATCCCGCAGTACGACAGGATCGGTTCGTCGTCGTGGGTGGCCAGGACCGTGGCGCCATCGAGCATCGCATGCCGGAACGACGGGGAGTTCGGGCACGCCCAGGGCAGGCCACGCACGCAGGCGCGACACGTCCCACACGCCACCAGCCACGACAGCGCAACCGGCTGACTGACCCGCAACCCGGTCACGCCAGGCCCCACCGCCTCCACGACCCCGGCGCCCTCGTGGCCCATCGCGATCGGCCCGGGCCGTGGCCAGTCGCCGTCGCGCACGTGCAGGTCCGAGTGACACACCCCCGATGCGGTCATCCGGACCCGGACCTCGCCCGCTCGCGGCTCGGCGAGCGACAAGGTTTCGATGGCCACCGGCATGCCCGCATCCCGAAACACGGCGGCTCGCACGGACGCGCTCATCGCTCGGTGGCTCTTCGGCGCTCGCCTGGGTGTGACCGTTCGTACGGCACATACGCCGGCCACCACATCGCATCGTCCACGATCGCCTCCAGTTCCCCTTCCGTCGCCGACGGGATCCCCGCCAGCCCTGAATCCAGCGCCTCGCGCGCCACCGCCAGCGCGATCGATCGAGATACCGCCCGCAACGACGCGACAGGTGGGTAGAGCGCGCCCGTCTCGCGCCGTTCCGGCGTCACGGAATCCGCCAGCGTCCGCGCGGCCAGCAGGAACATCCGGTCGGTGATGGCATGCGACTCCGCCACGATGGCTCCCAATCCCAGGCCCGGGAAGATGAACACGTTGTTGGCCTGGCCGATATCGTGCCGCAGCCCGAACCGCTCGACCGGCTCGAACGGCGAGCCGGTCGCGACGAGCGCCTTGCCGTCGGTCCACTCGAGGATGTCTGCCGGCGTCGCCTCGGCGACCGACGTGGGATTGGAGAGCGGCATGACCACCGGGCGTGGCGTGCCGGCCGCCATGGCCCGGATGACCGCTTCGCTGAACGTGCCGGCGACCCCGGTCGTGCCGACGAGGATCGTCGGACGCACGCGACGGACCGTCTCCAGCAGGTCAGGCGTCGGTCCGTCTACCGCGGCCACGGCCACTTCCTGCTTGGTCAGGTCCAGGTCATCGCGGCCGGCGTGGACGAGGCCGCGCGAGTCCACGGCGACGATCGCCCCGCGGATGACCTCAGGCGCGACGCCTTCCTCCAGGAAGAGCATCCGCAGCAGCCGGGCGATGCCGGTCCCGGCCGCACCCGCACCCACCAGCACGATCCGCGCATCCGCAGCCGCCAGCCCCAGGGCACGCAAGGCAGAGATGACCCCCGTCACGACGATGGCCGCCGTCCCCTGGATGTCGTCGTTGAACGACGGGACGCGGTTCCGGTAGCGGTCCAGGATGCGCAGCGCGTTCTGTTGCTTGAAGTCCTCCCACTGGAGGACGCAACCGGGCCAGACCTCGTGGACGCCCGCGACGAAGGCTTCCACGAGCGCGTCGTATTCGGCGCCCCGGAGCCGCGGCGCCCGATAGCCAAGGTACAGCGGGTCGGCGAGTAACGCCGGGTTGTCCGTGCCCACGTCCAGTGAGATCGGCAGCGTCAGCGCAGGGTGGATTCCGCAGGCCGCCGTGTACAGCGCGAGCTTGCCGATCGGGATCGCCATGCCACCCGCACCCTGGTCGCCGAGACCCAGGATCCGCTCGTTGTCGGTGACCACGATGAGGCGGACGTCCTCGTACGGACCCTGGCGCAGCAGTTCCGGGATGCGGTCGCGATCGGCTGGGGTGATCCAGGCGCCGCGCGTCCTCCGGATGATGTGGCTGAACTCCTGGCAGGCCCGGCCGACAGTTGGCGTGTAGACGATCGGCAGGAACTCGTCGAGATGTTCGGCCAGCAGCCGGTAGAACAGCGTGGCGTTTCGATCCTGGAGCGCGGCGAGCCCGATGTACTGCTCCAGGGCGTCGTGCTTGACGCGGATGTGCTCGAGCTCGAGGTCGATCTGTTCCTCGATGGTGAGCACGCGGTCCGGCAGCAGGCCACGCAACCCGAACGCGTCGCGCTCGGCCGGAGGAAAGGCGAGGTCCTTGGTGAGCAGGCGGCTGCCGAGGAGGGCCGGTCCTGCGAGCCCGATCGAAGCTGGACGACCGGCCGCGATGGCATCGAACGGGGCGGGCAAGGGACGCACGCTCGCGAGCATACCGGGGCGCGAGTTCGGCGGGCGGCCCGGGACCGTCGTGCCAGGTCCGGGCCGGGCGGCGGCGGAGGGTCCGAGCCCGAACGCAGCGGGCCGCGGCAGGCAGCAGTGGGCAGCACCGCTGGCAGCACCGCAGGCAGCACCGCAGGCAGCACCGCAGGCAGCACCGCAGGCAGCACCGCAGGCAGCACCGCAGGCAGCACCGCGTGCATCGCATGACCATATCAACCACGATGGGTGTCCTTGTCGTCGGGTCTGGTCACCTGGTGACCCGAAACGCCCTCG
>JBKJQY010000102.1:0-23025 GCA_046593725.1 Candidatus Limnocylindrales bacterium | reverse complement strand
GGTCGGTCACCGCGACGAGATCAACCCGGGCCTGTTCGAGGACATGGGCACGGACCTGATCCTGGGCCGCGACACCTACGCCTATGTCCCGGGCACCTTCGACATCCTGCTGCCGCTCGGGGCTGTCGCGGTCGAAGTCGTCAAGGGCTTCGATCACCGTCCCGTCCGCCTGGACATCGAGGTCGGACCGACGACCGACACGCTGGCCATCGCCCTGGAACGCCCGATCGACCTTCGAGCCGAGGGCTGGACGACCGCCGACCAACACGTCCACTTCCTCGCCCCGTCCACCGCACTACTGCAGGCGGCCGCCGAGGACGTCGGGTTCGTCCACTTGCTCGCGACGCAATGGGGCGATCAGTTCACGAGCGTCAACGACCTCGCGTGGGGATCGATGACGGACCCCACGGGCCGGCACGCCGTCATTCTCGGGACGGAGAACCGCCAGAACATGCTCGGGCACCTGGGCCTCCTGGGGGCTCGTCGGCCGGTCATGCCGCTGTCGACCGGGAGCGGACCGGAGGGTCGCATCGGCGATCCTGTCACGGAGCTGATGGCGGACTGGGCAGACCGCTGCCATGCCGAGGGTGGTCTGGTCGTCGCCGCCCACTTCCCGTTGCCGTTCGCGGAGATCGCGACGGACATCGTCACCGGCCGGATCGACGGGGTGGAGATGCAGGTCTTCGCGCCGGGCCTGGACAACCCATCCATCCTGGAGTGGTATCGGTTCCTCAACTGCGGCTATCGACTCCCCGTGATGGGGGGCACAGACAAGATGTCGTCCGAAGTGCCGGTCGGGGCGGTACGGACCTACGCCCGCCTCGATCCGCAGCGAGCGCCGACCTTCGATACCTGGGCGGATGCCGTCCGTGCCGGCCGGACCTTCGCGACCTCCGGGCCGGTCATCGAGCTGGCCGTGGATGGTCACGAGCCCGGCGACGTCCTGTCACTGCCCGCCGGCGGTGGACGCCTTCAGGCTCGCGTCCGCGTCCGGGCCACCCAGCCGGTCATCAAGGCCGTTGAGATCATCGTGAACGGCGAGGTCGTCGCCCTCTCGGAGCCACCGGGAGCCGCGTCGGAACTCAGGCTGGACGTGCCGCTCGATGTGCCGTCGAGCGCCTGGATCGCCGCGCGCTCAAGGAGCGACCACCAGATTCACTCGGCGTTCGACACGAGCATGGCCGCGCACACCTCGGCGGTCTACGTCGAGGTCGGAGGTCGCCCGCTCCTCCGCGAACGGGACGCCCAGTCGATCCTCGAGGTCATCGACGGGACGCTGCGCTGGATCGACACGATGGCCTCCGTCGTCCGCCCCGGCGACCGGCGGCGGATGCACGATCTCATCGCCTCCAGCGCGGTGCTGCTGCGCGACCGTATCGAACGGGCCACCGCGGGAGGGACCGGCACATGAAGATCGCCCTGGACCCATACATGCTTCGGTCGCTGCCGTTCGCCGAGGTCTGCCGGATCGCCGCGGATATCGGCTACGACGCCATCGAGCTGTCGCCGCGAACGGACTTCATCCCGTTCTTCGTGCACCCCCGGGCGGACCGAGCGCGCGTCGCGGAGTTCCGGACCGCACTCAAGGACACCGGCATGGAGATCGCGTCCGTCCTACCGCTCTATCGCTGGTCCAGCCCGGACGAGGACGAACGACAGGCCGCCGTCCGCTACTGGAAGCGGGCCATCCAGCTGACCGTGGACCTGGGTGCGACGGTGATGAACTCGGAGTTCAATGGGCGACCCGAGGCTGCCGCCGCCAGCGAGGCACAGTTCTGGCGCTCGATGGAGGAGCTCCTGCCCATCTTCGAGCGGGAGGGCATCAGCCTGAACCTCGAAGCCCACCCGGACGACTTCATCGAACGCAACGATGCGGCCGTGGCCCTCATCCGCGCGATCGACTCACCCATGGTGGGCTACGTCTACTGCGTCCCGCACACCTACCACCTGGGCACCGACATCGGCGCGATGATCGACGAGGCGTCGCGGGTCCTCCGCCAGGTCCACGTCGCGGATGTCTTCGACCACACCGCCTCCTCAGGCCTGCGCTACATCGTCAACCCGCCCGGATCGACCGCCCGCATCCACCAGCACCTGGACATCGGCCAGGGCGAGGTGGACTGGGACTCCTGCTTCGCCGCCCTTCGACGCAACGGGTTCGACGGCATCCTCACGAGTTGTGTCTTCGCCTGGGAGGAGCGCGCCGTCGACTCGGCGCGCTTCATGTTGGAGCGGATCAGGCATCACCTCCAGGCTGCGGAACTGCCTCGCGATGGCGTTGCGTAGCACGTGCCGGCGGCCCACCAGGCCCATCCACCCTTGAAGGACCAAACTGCCATGCACTCCCCCGTCCGAATCGGCCTCGTCGGCGCCGGCCGCATGGGCACGAACCATGCCCGCCTCATCGCCACGAACGTGCCACAGGCCAGGCTCGTCGGGATCGCCGACGTCAACGTCGAGGCCGGCAGGCGCCTCGCCTTCGAGGTCGGTGATCCGCCGGTCTTCGGTTCCACCGACGCGCTGCTCGAGGCGCTAGACCTCGATGCCGTCCTGATCGCCACGTCCTCCAGCTATCACCTCGACGCCATTCGCCTGGCCGCCCGCGCCGGCGTCGACATCCTGTGCGAGAAGCCCATCGCCCTGACCCTCGCCGACACCGATTCCGCCATCCAGGCAGCCGAAGCGGCCGGCGTCCGGTTGCAATGCGGGTTCATGCGACGCTGGGAGCCCGATTACGTGCGGGCCAAGGCCCGGCTCGCCTCAGGCGAATACGGTAAGCCGATGCTGTTCAAGTCGCTCCAGTTCGACCCAGAGCCCCCGCCGCTTACGTTTGCGGACCCGACGATCAGCGGCGGGATCATGGTGGACATGGGCATTCATGAGTTCGACCTTGCGCGTTGGCTGATGGCGGACGAGGTGGTCGAGGTGCACGCGTTCGGCTCGACCTTCGCGCACCCGGATCTCGCCACCGTGGACGACGTCGACAGCGCTGTGGTCAATCTGCGCTTCGCGAATGGCGCGACGGGTTCCGTGGAGCTGGCTCGCAACACGACCTACGGCGAAGACGTCCGGACCGAGGTGCTCGCGACGAACGGCTCCGTATGGGTCGGGCTGATGTCGATGACCCAGGGTGCCTCGAGTGGCGGGCCTTTGAGCGGAGCGTTCTCGGTGGACGCGCTCGACACGGCCGTTCCGCGCTTCGCGAAGGGACTGAGTGCCCAGGTTCGTGGCTTCGTCCAGGCGATCCTGGACGACCGGCCTGTGGCCGTCACGGGCGCTGACGGACGGGCCGCTTTCCGGATCGCCGATGCGGCGGACCGCTCGCGGCGCGAAGGACGTCCGGTCCTGGTCGACCTGTCCTGATGCGTGGCGCCATGCCAGCCGGGCTCCTTGGGCCGCCGACGGACGCGGCGGCGCCGATCCGTATCGCTTTCCAGGTCTGGGGTCAGGCCGCGACGTGGGACCAACTCATGGCGACCGCCCGCCGGATCGAGTCGCTCGGGTTCGCCAGCCTCTTCGCCAACGATCACCTGATGCCCATCCTCGGCGACGCGGACGGTCCGGTCGTCGGCCCGGCCGGGTCCACGTTCGAAGGCTGGATGACCGTGGCCGGGTTCGCCGCCGCGACCGAGCGCATCCCGCTCGGGATGATGGTCAGCGGGGTCGGCTACCGGAACGTCGGCCTGACCGTGAAGATGGCGACCGCGCTGGACCATGCCAGCGGCGGCCGGGCGATACTGGGGCTCGGGGCCGGCTGGCACGAGCCGGAGCACCGCGCCTTCGGGTACGACATGCTGGGCCTCGGGGACCGGATCACCCGGTTGGACGAGGCATCACGGGTCGCCCGGGGTCTGATCGACGGGGAGACCGTCTCCTTCGATGGCGCGTGGATCACCGCCCACGGGATGCGCAACGACCCACCGCCGGTCCAGCCGAGGATGCCACTGCTGATCGGAGGGAGTGGCGAGCGACGGACGCTGAAGATCGTGGCTCGCGACGCGGACATCTGGAACGGCGAGGGCGACCCCGCGACCTACGCCCACAAGAACGCGGTCCTGGATGCGCACAGTGCCGCCATCGGGCGGGACCCGGCGACGATCCGGCGCACCGTCGGCATCCCACCGATCTGCATCCGCGGGTCGCGCGACGCCGCAGTGGAGGCACTCGCCGCCATCCTGGCGCAGCAGGGCGGCAATCCGGTCACGGCGCGGACCTGGGCGGAGACCTCGCCCCTCGCGGACACCGCGGACGCCGTGGGCAGGCAGCTCCGCGCCTGGCGCGCGGCCGGTGCCGAGGAGGTGGTCGCAGACCTGCCGACGCCCCTGGACGACGAGACACTCGAATGCCTGGCGACGATGATCGACCCCATCCCCGGTCCCGCGGAGGTCCCATGAGCCTGCGTCGTGAACGCCCGGAACTGCGCATCGGCATGGTCGGCGCCGGGACGATGGCCCGTGCCCACAGCGCCGCCCTGTCCCTGATCGGATCGCTCTACGCAGATCTCCCGGCACGGATCCGGCTGGTCGCCGTCGCCGACATCAACGGGACGCTGGCCGCCGACCTCGCCGATCGCTACGGCTATGAGCGCGTCGTGTCGGACTGGCGGTCGGTCGTGGCCGCGGACGACGTGGATGTCGTCGTCGCCTGCCTGCCGCCGATGTTGGATCGCGAGGTCGTACTCGCGGCGGCGGCGGCCGGCAAACACATCGTCTGCGAGAAACCGCTCGCTGAGAATGCAGCCATCGCCGCGGAATTGCTGGCGGCCTGTCGCGCTGCGGGCGTCTTCCACGGCCTGGGGCTCGGGTATCGCTGGTCATCGGCCGTGCGAGCGATTCGCGACCTGATCGTGCGCGGCGACCTGGGCGAGATCCGGAGCATGCGCGGGTCGTTCCTCCTCGACTACGGCGCGGATCCGGACGTCCCGTTCCTGTGGCGGTTCCAGCGAGCCCTGTCGGGTGGCGGCCTGGCGATCGACACCGGCTACCACCTGATCGACTGTGGCCGCTTCCTGATCGGCGAGATCGGATCCGTGCAGGCGATCACGACCACGTTCATCTCGGAACGACCGATGCCCGGCTCGGACGCGATGGGCAATACCGGCGGCGCGGGCGGCGCGGCCGGGCAACGGGCGATGGGCCATGTGGATGTCGAGGATGCGGCCGCCGCCCTGGTCACCTTCGAGGGTGGAGCGTATGGGGTGCTCGAAACCAGCCGGAACGCGGTCGGCAAGCGAGTCTCGCTCACGCTCGAGGTCTTCGGTTCGCTCGGGTCGGCGGACTGGGACCTCGAACGCCCCGATGAGTTCCGCGTCTGCCTGGCAGGCGACCTCGAGACATTCGGCTATCGGCGGGTCATGCTCAATCCGTCGCACCCCGGTGCGGGCGAACTCCTGATCGCCGGCGCGGACGGCACCGGCCTGGGTTGGCTCGGCCAGGAGTGCGCGATGTGGAACGAGTACGTCTCGGCCATCGTCGAGGGCCGGCGCGGACGCGCAGACTTCGAGGACGGCGTCCGGGTGAACGCTGTGATCGACGCGCTGTACGCCTCGGCCTCGAGCGGGAACCGAACGGCGGTCGAGGTGCCGGCCGGCCTCTAGGCGAACGCGGCAGCCGCCAGCAGCGGTCGCATGAACGCGGCACCGAGTTCGACGCCTTCGTGTGGCGTGACGCTCGCGTCCTCGTTCTCGATGGCCAAGGCGTCGTCGTACCCGACCCGCCGGAGGGCGTCGATGAACGCGGTCCAGAACTCGGCGCCGTGGATGCTCCCGACCGTCCGGAAGACCCACGCACGATTCGCCGGATCCTCGAACGGGCGCGAGTCCAGGACGCCGGCCAGCGCGACCTGGTCGGCGAGGATCTGGGTGTCCTTGAGGTGCACGTGGTACACGGCTTCGCCCAGCGCTTCGATCGCGGCGATCGGATCCATCCCCTGCCAGAACAGGTGCGACGGGTCCATGTTCGCCCCGATGATCGGACCGATGGCCGCGCGCACCCGCTGGAGCGTGGGCACGTTGTAGACGAGGTGGAGTGGATGCAGCTCGAACGCGATCCGTTCGATGCCATGGGCCGCTGCGTCGTCGGCGAGGTCCCGCCACAACTCCAGCGCCTGGTCCCACTGCCGATCCAGCATGGCCATGGCGTCTTCCGGCCACGGGTACCAGGCGAAGTTGACCGTCGTGCCGCCAAGCCCATCGCCCGGACAGCCGGACATGGAGACGACCTTGGCGACGCCGAGCTCCGACGCCAACCGGAACGTCTTCCGGATCAACGCGACGTGGTCGTCGCCGCGGGTCGGATGCATCGGCCAGGCCGAGCAATTGAGGGCGGCGATCCGGAGGCCACGGTCGGCGAAGGCCGCGGCGAAGGCCGCGCGACATGCCGGGTCCTCGAGCAGCTCGTCGACCCGCAGATGTGGCGCCGACGACTGGCCGCCGGTGGCGATCTCGATCGCTGTGGCCCCGACTCGAGCTGCGAGGTCAAGCGCACCTTCGAAGGTGTCATGCTTGACCGAATCCGTGTACAGGCCGAGTTCCACGAAGCACCTCCTGGGCCGCCCGCGACGAGCCGTTTGCGGCTGGTGCATTCGGTTGCACGGACGCTAGCATGGGCTCTCGAGGAGCGTCAACGCGGGCGGCGGGGAAGGAGTGATCCATGGGTGAACGGGACCTCATCGGGGTCGGCCTGGTGGGCTACGGCCTGGCCGGACGGGCGTTCCATGCACCGTTCGTCGAGGCCGTCGACGGGCTGGCGCTGCACACCATCGTCACGTCGGATCCGGGCCGGGCGGCACAGGCGGCAACGGAGCATCCGGCCGCCCGGATCGTCGGCGGTGTCGAAGACCTGTGGGACCACGACGACATCCAGCTCATCGTCGTCGCCGCTCCGAACCGGCTCCATGCGCCGATCGGCCTGCGCGCCTTGGCCGCCGGCAAGCACGTCGTCGTGGACAAGCCGATCGCCATGGACATGGCGGAAGGCCAGACCCTGATCGAGGCCGCTGAGGCGAACGATCGGGTGCTCGCCGTGTTCCAGAACCGTCGCTGGGATGGCGACTTCCTGACGCTCCGGGACCTGATCGAGCGGGGTGCGCTGGGGACGATCGACAGCTTCGAGTCGCGCTTCGAGCGCTGGGCGCCGGCCGGCGATGGGTGGCGAGATGGCGCCACAGAGGCGGGCGGGCCGGTTCGCGACCTCGGCGCCCACCTCGTCGACCAGTGCCTGGTCCTGTTCGGGCCGGTCGAGCGGGTCTGGGCGCAGATCGACCGACGCCGTCCTGGCAGCCGGGTGGACGATGCCGCCTTCGTCGCGCTCGACCACGCGGGCGGCGTCCGCTCACGCCTGTGGATGTCGCTCATCGCGTCGCGGACCGGCCCACGCCTGCGGGTGCGCGGCCTCGGCGGCGAGTACCTCAAGGAAGGATTGGATATCCAGGAAGCACGTCTGGTGAACGGGATCCTCCCGACCGCGTCTGGCTTCGGCGATGAACCGCCCGACGCCTGGGGCACCCTGCACTCCGCCGACGGTACGGTCACGACGATCGTGACCCGTCCGGGCCGCTACATCGCGTTTTACGAGTCCATGCGCGACGCGATCCGCGGCAACGGCGTATCGCCGGTGGATCCACGGGACTCGCTCCAGGTCCTCCGGATCCTCGAGGCCGCCGAGCGCGCAGCCGGCACTGGCCAAGCCCAGTCCCTGTGACCGCCCGCGGGCGGCTCGCCGCCGGCATCGTCGGGTGCCTGACCCTCCTCGCCATCGGCTGGACCGGGCTGCTCATCCCGTCGCTGATCCGGTCCATCAAGACGACCTTCGACCAGACCGATGCGGGCATCGGCGTCATCTACCTTGCCTATGCGCTGGCGTACGCGCTGGCGTCATTCGGTGGTGGCGCACTGACCGAGCGCCTGGGGCGCCGGCTGGTCCTCGGTGGCGCCGTGCTCACCCATGGGGCCGGGATCGCAAGCCTCGGGCTGGCCCCGAGCTGGACCGTCTTCGTCGCCGCAGCGGTCCTCGCCGGGGCCGGTGCCGGGTGCCTGGATGGCGGCGCGAACGGCCTCGTCCTGGACGCCTATCGCGAGGGCCGGGGACGGGCGATGAACCTGCTCCATGTCTCGTTCAGCGTCGGAGCGCTTGCCGCGCCGCTCACGATGGGCTCGCTGGTGGAGAGTGGCGTCCCGTGGCAGACCGTCGCGATGGGCACCGGGGTGATCGTGTCGCTGCTCGCGATCGCGTACGCCGTCATCCCGCTGCCGAGCGGACGACGAGCGACCGGCTCGGCCGATGCGGCACCGGAGAGCGCGACAGCCCTGGCCGGGACCACCATGCCGCGCCTCCTGGCGGGTCCGCTCCTGCTGCTCGGGATCGCGATCGCGACCTACGTGGCGGCCGAGGTCGGCGTGTCGAATTGGCTGGTCCGATTCCTCGAGCCGGCGCCGCTCGCCACGGCCACCCTCGCCCTGTCGCTCTACTGGGCCGGCCTGACCGTCGGGCGGCTGCTCGCATCGGCGGTGGCCGACCGGTTCGACCACCTCCGGTTCACCATCGCCTGCACGCTCGCGATGGCTGCCCTCACCGCCGTCGCGATCCTGGTGCCGTCCCTTCCGGTGTCGATCGTCGCGTTCGGTGTGGTCGGGATCGCCTCAGGCCCCGTCTTTCCGATGATCATCGCCCTCGGCGGTGAGCGCTACCCGGAGCGCTCGGCCGCGGTCGGTGGGTCGCTGACGGGCATGGCGGTCGTGGGTTCGGTCGTCTACCCGCCGGCGATGGGCTTCCTGTCCGTCACCGTCGGCCTGACGGCGGCGATGCTTGGCACGGTGGTGATGGGAGTCCTAAGCACGGTCGCCCTCGTGGCGTTCGGCCGGGCGGCGCGAGGAGCCGCCTGACGACCCGGCCCAGGCCCGTCGTCGAGCGCGGCCAGAAGACGTTCGCCCTCTTCGACACCGCCGAGGGTCCAGCGACTGCCGGGCCGGCCGGCCCATGGGGACCTGCTGGGCCAGCGTCCGCCGCCGAAGGCACTACCCGACTGACCCGCCCAGCCGGACGACGGCCGTCGATTCGGCTCAAGCCAAGCGATTCGACGTCAGGGGATTCCGCGAGGTGACTGTGCGCCTCACGGATGAGGCAGCGGCCCACGGCTTTGGCCCGGTCCTGCCGGCCCAGTTCGGAATGTCCATAAGTGGTCAGGGCGAGAGGATTTGAACCGGCGGCCACCAGTCCACAAGGGTTTTAGATGAGGCACCTCATCCCAACCGCGGTACCACCCAAGTGCCCAATACATCTTGGGGAGACCGCTGCTCACTGGCCGGGGCGACGCCGACACGACGCTCGCCGGAATCGCGTGCAACGGCCCGTTTGCGGCCGAAGCCGATCAGATCCGGGCGGCTATTGCCGGGTCGAGATCGGCATGACGACCACCGTCGGTGGGACGTGAAGGCGGCTGGGGAACCTGTCGCCCGGTCAACGACCTGCCCGGAATCACAGGCCGCGACCGTCGCCGTGGGTCCCGTTTCGGTTGACACCGCCGGTATCGTCCATCGAACACGACTCCAGTCGTATATGGCGGCATACGCGGAGCAAGTGAAAGGAGATATCCCACATGGCTGTCGATCCATCCCACATCATGCAGGTCGGGACCGGGTTCTGGTCGTCGAAGACGTTGCTCTCCGCAGTCGAGTTGCAGCTATTCACGCAGATCGGCACCGAGTCGATGACCGGCGAGGAGATCGGTGAGCGGCTCGGGCTCCATCCGCGGACTATCTACGACTTTCTTGACACGCTCGTCGCTTTGCGGTTCCTCCAACGGGACGGTGATGGTCGCGAGGGTCGCTATCGCAACACTCCTGAGACCGCCACGTTCCTGGACAAGCGAAGCCCGGCCTACATCGGCGGAATCCTCGAGATGTTCAACGAGCGGTTGTATCGCTTCTGGGGCGATCTCACCGTGGCGTTGCAAACGGGCGAGCCCCAGAACGAGATCAAGCACACCGGCAAGCCGATGTTCGAGGAGCTTTACAGCGACCCGGCGAGGCTCGAGCAATTCATGGCAGCGATGCAGGGCATCTCGCTCGGCAGCTTCCACGCGTTGGCTGAGACGTTCGATTTCTCCAGGTACGAGACCGTCTGCGATATCGGGGGCGCCACCGGTCAGCTCTGTACGATCCTGGCCGAGCGTCATCCGCACCTCCGCTGCATCAGCTACGACCTTCCGGTCGTCGCCCCGATCGCCGAGAAGGCCATCGTCGCGGCGGGATTGGCTGACCGCGTGGCGACAGCCTCGGGTGATTTCTTGGCCGATCCCCTCCCCAGGGCGGATGTCATCACAATGAGCCTGATCCTGCACGACTGGAACCTGGATCGGAAGATGCACCTGATCCGGTCGGCGTACGATGCCCTTCCAGAGGGAGGCGCGTTCATCGTCATCGAGAACCTCATCGACGACGCCCGGCGAGAGAACGCGTTCGGGTTGATGATGTCGCTCAACATGCTGATCGAGTTCGGCGACGCCTTCGACTTTACCGGTGGTGACTTCGCTGGGTGGTGCCGAGAGGTGGGCTTCCGGCAGGTTGAGATCGTGCCGCTGGCCGGGCCGTCGAGCGCTGGCATTGCGTACAAGTAGCCACTGAGTGCCTCTTGCCCCAGCGATCCGCGTCGTTCAACGGGGTGGCGTAGGCGGCGCTCCCCGGCAGACCCCAGTGCATATGGCCGGCGATCGATGCCGGTCGTCGCACCGGCGCCGATGAGACCCACCGCCGAGAGGATGCCCACGTTCCGTCGGTTCGGTCGAGCGATCTCCATGGTCCAACGATAGAAGCCTGGCCCGGAGGCCGACCGGCGCTCGGGCCGACCCGTGGGCATCAGCCCAACACCGTGAAGCGTCACACTGGCCGACCTGCGTTCGGTCGGGCCTCACCGCGGAGCAGCTGATCTACAGCCAGATTCGACTGACGTGAGGCTCGGTCGGCCGGTTTGGTTGCAGTGGCAAACGCGGGAGGCCCTGGACTGCGCTTCGATAGCGGCCGTGGCCATCGAGGTGGAACGGGGTGCCTACCGCCGCGCGCCGGGCAGGTGAAAGCCGTTGAGACGGGCTGACGAAGGGTCGATTGCTCCCCTAGACTTCTGGTGTGCGGGTGCTCCTGACGACGCAGCCGGCGTATGGCCACTTTCGACCGCTGCTTCCGCTTGCCCATGCGCTTCGGGCGGCAGGGCACGAGGTGCGCGTCGGAACGTCGGCATCGTTCGCGCCAGTAGTGCAAGGCGAGGGCTTCCGCCCAGAGTCGGTCGGGCTCGATTGGCTGGAAGGCGATACGTCGACGATCCCGCCTGAGCTGAAGGCACCGCCGGAGGCCGACACGATCGAGACTTTCTTCGCCCACCAGTTCGTGCGGATGACCGCGGGGCGGCTGGCAGGCGACGTCGTGGGGTTGGCTGATCGATGGCGGCCGGACGTCATCGTTCGCGAAACCACGGAGTACGGCGGCGCGCTGGCTGCGCAGGTCCTGGGCGTGGCGTCGGCCGCCCTGCAGGTCGCCTCGCCGTCGTTGATGACGGCTAGTGTCCTGAGTGAGGTCGCCGTCGCACTCGACGAAGCTCGCGGTCGACTCGGCCTCGCGCCGGACCCGGACCTCGTCGCGCTGAGCGAGGAACTCGTCATCTGCTTCGCGCCGCCGGAGCTGCACGACCCGAGCGTGCCACTGCCGTCAGGGCTCCGGTCGTTCCACCCGGGGCCGGTCCCGGCGACCGCTCCGTTGCCGGATGCGATCCTTGGACTCGGTCGGGAGCGTCCCCTCGTGTACGCGACGCTCGGGACCGTGTTCAACGATCCGACATTTGAGCTCCCGTTCTTCCCGTCGGTCCAGGCGGGCTTGCATGACGCGCCGGTCGACCTCTTGATGACGGTCGGGCCCAACGTGGACCCGGGCCTCCTGGGTGACCAGCGGGCGGGCGTGCACGTCGCCGGATACGTTTCGCAGCGGGCGGTGCTCGAGCGATGCGCCGTCGTGATCTGCCACGGCGGGTATGGCACATTGCTCGAGGCGGTCGACGCGGCCGTCCCACTCATCGTCGTTCCCTTCGGGGCGGATCAGTACATCAATGCGGCAACCGTCGAGCGACTGGGCATCGGGTCGATCATCGATGAGGGGGCGATGACGCCGCAGGCAACTCGCGCCGCGGTCGACCGCCTGATCGACGAAGGGTCAGAGCAGCGGCGGCGGATCGAGGCGCTTCGTGACGCGTGGCGATCGCTCCCCGGACCAGCCGAGGCAGCCGACGCCGTACTGGCGCTCGCGCGATGAGTAACTCGTCGCCGAGGGCGAGGCACCTCGCATGACGAGCGGCGATCGCATGGCGGCCGGCGTCCGAGCGCCGGTCAGATCGGTCAGTCTGGTCGGGGCGAGAGGAGGCAAACCTCCACAACCGACCTTTGTGCCCCTCTTTCGCTCGCGCTCACGATCGAGCTGAGCGGCGCGGAGCGCTGGTTGCACGCCGCGACGGGCTGATCTTCGATCAGTTCGGATCCTTCGCCGCCAGCCAGCCACAACATCTAGATCTGACCACGGGTGCAAGACCTGATCCGCGAGATGATCGCCCGATCGCTACGGGACCTGGGGCGAGGGGGTGGGATGGGGCGGCGGCGTGCGCCTCGGGCTCGGGGGTGCGGGCGGCTGCGTCGTAGGCGTCGGAACCGGCACAGGCGGGGTTGGGCGTGGCGTGGCGGTCGGACTTGGAGCCGGTGTCGGCGTTGCAGCCGACGACGCGGTGGGCGGGGGTGTTCGTGCGGGAGTTGGATCGGGCGTGGACCCGGGCGCCGCTGACCCGCTTGGCGACCTGGTCTCGCCCGGTCCCGGGGAACCGGAGCCCGTCCCGGGCGGGGCACCTGGCGGCGATGGGGTCGAAGTCGCGTCCGGCGATGGTGCCGGTCCTCCCCCAAGAACCTGGATCGGCCCATCGGGCACGTCCCGGAATGGCAACTCGGCGACCGGCGCTCGTCCGCTCTCGAGGGCTAGCACCGAGGCGAGTGCGACCGCCAGCAAGGCCGCACCGACGACCCCAGCGCGGGCCGGACGCGAAGCACCGAGCCGACCGACTCGCGGCGAGATCTCGAGCCGGGCCTTTGCCCGCAGCGCATCGCCGAGCGGGGCGCGCGTCGGATCACCGAGGGCATAGCCAGTGGCCGAGCCGTAGATGAGCACAGACCAGACCAGGAGGCCGGCCAAGGTCAGGCCCACTGGGGCGAACCCTGCTTTCAGGATGACGGCGATCATGAGCACCGTTCCTGCGCCGGCGATCGCCGTCTCGACCCAAACGAGGCGGAGCTCCCGCATCGCGGGCGTGCCTCGGAACTTCGGCGTCCGCAGAAAGACACCGCGCTCGCCCGAGAGGCCCCGTACGCAGGCAAGGGCGATGACCCACGACAGACTGAGGTTCACCCGTAGGGCGGCCATGGCGAGGGCGGGACCCGCGCCGGTGGTTGCCCGCAGGGCCCACAGGTAGCGGACGAGGTTGAGGGCGATGAACGCGACCGGAAGGACAAGACCCACACCCGACAGCCGTTGCACGACGAACGGTCGTCCGGCGATCGCACCCAGGGCAGCCGCCGCGACGAAGACGGTGAAGCCGAGCGTGAGTCCGTCGTTGAACCACCACAACCCACCGACGAAGTAGTCGTAGCGCTGGCCGATCGTCAGCCCGGATCGGGGCAGCAGCAGCGCCCGCCAGTGGCGCCGCAGGATCTGGACGCCACCGAACGCCCAGCGGTAGCGCTGCTTGCGGAGTCCCTCGTAGCTCAGTGGCATGATCCCGCGCCCGTACGCCCGAGGGACGTAGACTGCGCGATGGCCCAAGGCGAGGATCCGCAACGACGCTTCGGCGTCCTCGGTGATGATCCGCTCGTCCCAACCACCGATCTCGTCGAGCACCTGCCGACGAACGAGGCCCATCGTGCCGGCGAAGATGATCGAGTTGCGGCGTGCTCGACTGACCATCCCGACCTTGAAGAAATAGGCGAACCCGACGTAGCACGCGCGGTAGAAGCCCGATGTCTCCCACGCCCGATAGTCCTGCGGGGTTTGGACGAAGGCGACCTGGGGATCTCCGAAGTGGGGGATGGTGGCCAGGAGCCAATCCGCCTCGACGACGTAATCAGCATCGATGATGCCAAGGATCTCGACGTCCTGCGCGAGGTGTGCCAGGCCCCAGTTCAGCGCGCCCGACTTGTAGCCCGGCCACGTCGGGAGATGCACGAAGTCGATGGCATGGCCCGCCTCTCGAAGGCGAGTGCATTCGGCTTCGATCGGTTTCCAGAGATCGTCATCCGTGGTGTTGTTGTCGATCACCTGGATCCTGAGTGCCGGATAGTCCAGGGCGACGAGAGAACGGATCGTCTCGAGGACGAGCTCGGGTGGCTCGTTGTAGGTCGGGACCTGGAGACAAACGACAGGCCACCGTTCAGGAGCCGGCGCCGGCAGGAGGACAACGGGCGGGGCGCACAGTCCGTCGACCATCTCGAAGGCGCTCGTCGCGAGCAGGAACATCGCGGCGATCTCGAGGACCAGCAGCACCACGCCCAGGGCAAGCGATGGCGGATCGCCGCCAAGGAGCACGGTCGCCTGGACGAGATAGACGGCGTACAACGCAAACGCCGTGAGCAGACTCGCCAGGAACGCCGCCCCCGTGACGTACAGCCGGCGTGGCAGGCTGATGGTCAAGCCGGCGATCACGGCGACTGTCACGAAGGTTGACGGAAGCGATCCAACCACGAACGTGGCGACGACGATGCCGACCGCGAGAAGCACCCGCCGAGGCCGACCTGGCAAGGGGATGCGGCCCGCAAGGGGCAACAGGCAGGTGGTGATCGCGAGGGCGACGACCGCGGCCACAAGGGACTGCTCGAGCATCATCCTCTCAAACAACGAGGGTCGATTCGCCCAGCGGTCGCCAGCTCACGCAGCACACCTGCGACGCGGCGCTACGACGCCCGCCTTGACGCGCGTCGGCAGCGTGGATCGGACTCGCTAGTCCGGTCCACGACAGGGTGAGCCGGTCACTTCTGATGCCAGCGTGCCACGCCCTCCCTCGGAGGATGCGATCGAACTCAGCCTTCAGTCCGCGCTCCCGGGCAGCTTCGTCGTTGATGGGCAGGTTGGTGAGTCGGCGAGAGGGGTCAGCCCGGCGCTCCGCACTTGATCGCTACTGGATCAGGTGGAAGATGAAGTCGAGCTCGGTCCCTCCAGCGTTGCGGGCATGCAGGGTCATCTGCCCCCGCGCGTTCCAATATCGGCCGGTGCCTCCGGTGATCGCGACCTCGGAGTCGCGAAGGTCGTCGTAGAACGGACCCTGCACCGTCAACGATCCCCCGGGAACGATCGTCGTCCAGGTGCACTCCCAGGCGAGCCCAGGATTGCTCCGGATGCAGCTGCCCTCATCTCGACCGATCTTGTTTGTGTTTGACCCGTCGAAGATGTCGTTGCCGAAGGCCAGCAGGTCGCCGATGCTGTCCCCAGGTGCGGCGAGGTCGACGACGGTATCGGACGTGGCTCGCTCCACGACCGTGAGCGTCTGTCCCCGGCTGGTTGGCGCCGCGATCACGGTTGAGCCGGCAACAAACGCCAGCAGGGCCCCGGTAGCCAGGATGATCGGAACACGTCGAATCATGTGACGGCCTCCCTCGGTCGGATGGAACGGCGCCCCGGTCGTTTCTTGACCGGCACTGCTCCGCTGCGTTGCGTAGTGTCCTCTTTCTCGGTCCTGCGAAGTACCGCGCGGTCGATGACAGTGGTGCCGGCCTGCACCGCGACTGAGCGTGAAAGCACTCCTGCTCATCGGTTGACTTCCGCGTAGGTCTTGTCACAGAACGCGGGCCATGCGTTGCTCGGCGAGTCGCCATCGACCCTGACGCCGTCGGGGCCGCGCGGTTCGGCTCCGGGTGCCCCGGGGGGGGACCGGACCCCGTCGGGGATCATACGGGAGGGCCATCAGTCGACCCTGCCGATCGACGACCCAACCTGGGCTCGGCGAGCCGCGATCCCGAGCATCCGCGGCCCACCGGCGCCGATCAGCAGTGGCAGCGGCCGCTGGATTGGACGCGGGGGTTCCCTCGAGCCCCCGGATCATGTCGTGCTGGCCATCGAAGTCGACCGGTCCGCCGTCGAAGAGGCGGGCCATGACCTCGATCCCCTCCTCGAAGCGCGACCCGCGCACCGGGCCGGGATCGAACGCAAGTCCGACCTCGTCGTACTCCGACTTGGCCCACCCTGCGCCGACTCCGAACTCGAGCCGTCCGTCCGACAGCACATCGATCGTCGCGGCTTCCTTCGCCAGAAGCGCGGGGTGGCTGTGATCGTTGTTGTAAACGTAGCTCCCGATCCGCGGCGTCGTCGTCGCGTCGGCCGCCGCCACCAGAAGTGCGCCGCACGACATCGGGTTGTCGTAATGGTCGGCGACGAGGAGGGTCGAGCAGCCCTCGGCCTCGAGACGGCGGGCCAGATCGCGCCAGCGGCCTCGATCCGTCGCCGACGTGAAGACCACCCCGAACCGGAACGGACGCGCCCTCATGTGGCGTCGATTAAGAATGCCAGGATGGCGTGTCGGTCCGGTCCTCGCACGGCGAGGCGTCCGAGCGCGCGTGCCGGTCCGCCTCGCCGAGGAGGTTCCTACGTCCAGTGCAGCGGAGGCTGACAGGAGGGTTCAGTACGCATCCATTGGATCGCTCATGGACCAGACAGCGGCCTCACGACGTGTGCAACCGACACGACTCAGGTCACCGGCTGACGATCCCCATCGTCGTGGCGGAGCACGCGTGAATGAGGCTACGCGGGCAGGCGCCGACGGCTTGGCGTCCCCAGTAGCACAAGGCGCCGTTCGGGTTCATCCGCGAGGGTCATCCGTCAATCCTCCTGGTCGAGCCCGGCGAGGCGACCGTCGTCCAGCGACTGTTCGATCTCGCCGCGACCGGCTGCACCGACTGGGAGGTCGCCGCGCAGACCGGCCTGGCCAAGACCCAGTCCTGGTGGCCGGGTCGGAGAAGGCGGCCGCCCACCGGCTCGGCCTGTCACATTCGACCGTCAAGCACCACCTGGCGCACGCCCGGTCCAAGGTGGGCGCGGAGACGACGGCCCAGCTCGTTTGGATCCTGGCTCCGCGGCTGCCCGAACCCGAGGGTATGGCTCAGGCGGACGAATAGCGGTCGGCCTGCGCCTCTCGCCCCGACCAATCTTACGTTCTTCCAGCCGGAAGGGTGCCCACGCCGCCGGCTCCGCGAGTCGCCCTCGTCGCTATAGCAGGAGCGGCTGCGTCCGGGGCCGTTGCCAACAGGAAACAGGCCAAACGGCTCTGGCCGAACCGGGCCGTACGCACCCACGCTAAGCGTTCACGGGAGGCGATGACACGCGACCCAAACCCCGGCCGCCGGGGCCGCGCAGAGCTACTGGCGGGACCGACCCGCGCGATACTCGGCGTCACGGGACGCCAGGAGGATTTGATCATGCGCCGTCTCGGAATCCTCGTCGGCCTCGTACTGGCCCTGACAGTAGTTTTGCCGGTCGCGGCCGGCGGCAACCCGGGCACGGTCAGCGTGACCCAGACATGGCAGGGCCTGACGCATTCGGTAGACGATGTCAACCCGTGCACTGGGCATGGCGTCGAGGTCACGCTGACCTCGAACGGGGTCCTGCACGAAACGATCTTCGCCAACAGTGACGTGTACCGGTTCACACTGACCGAGACGTCGTCCTTCACGTTCACGGAAGCGGGCGTCGTGTACGCCGGTCAAGGCACGTTCTGGACGAACGGGAACTGGAACGAGCGCAACCAGAACTTCACGACCACCTTCGCTGCTCAGGGACGCGGCTCGGACGGCTCCCATGTCTCCGTTAGCTGGAAGGCCCACCTGACGTTCAACGCAGTCGGCGTTGAGACCGTCTCGTTCGACATCGTGAGCGCCAGCTGCCGCTGACATAGGCTTCGATTGGCGAGCCCGCCGCACGAGTGGCCACCGAACTTTGTGGCTGCTCGCGCCCAGCGGGGAAGACGTGCACCGCAGGGTCAATCGCGTAAGCGGGGCCCCCGAGTTCGCGCGCCTCGTGGCCGACCTTCGGACCATGATCCTGGAAGAGCGAGCGAAGCGGCTCGTCCCGAAGGAGCTTGAGGCATGACGACGTTCTGATCATGTTCGACGACGGGCCGGAAGGGGCCCTCATCCTGACGCCGACGCCCTCGCGCCGCACCTCCGTCTCGAGATGTTGCGCCGACCGATGGAATCCGCCCGGACTTCGCCGATCGAGTCGAGTTCGCGTCGCCGGTACGGGGTTCCCCCGATGATTGAGGATCGACCGCGGCCTAGGGTCACCTCAGACGATCCCCGAACGATGAGGGGTCGCAGAGGAGGTTCGATGGCCCTCGTGCTGCTTGTCGCCGGTACCGCTGCCGGAGAGCCGATCGTCGGTCCCGACACCGCGGATCGGCTCCACGCACTCGGGATCAGCCGGATCTCCCTCCTCCGCGATGGCTCTTCGACCGGGGTGGTGCTCGAGGGCTGGGCGTTCGACCCGGCTCAGGCAGATGCGGCGACCCGGGCGATCTTCCCGGGCGGCAGCGCCGAGGTCCGGACGTTCCACGAAGTCGAGCACGTGGCCGTCTCCGGAAGACTCGGCTGAAGGAGGAAACCATGAACGATCTACGGGTTCAGTCCGCGAAGCGCGCGCTCCTGGCCATCGTCGCGGCCATCGCCATCGTCGGCTTCCAGGGCGCAACGGCCCTGGCCGAGTCGAGCGCGTCGGTCCTGCCGCCAGAGTGGCACATCCACGACGGCCAGACGCTCCTCGGCGCACAGCACAAGGGCATCGGATTCTTCCCCAGGATCCTGGGGACCTCGACTGCGACGTACCTGCTGGATCCGGCAAGCTGCCCGAACGCGACCGACAAGTCCCTCTTGCCGAGCAGCGGCAACAGCAACGGTGCAGTGATTCGTGCCGGGGTCTGCTTCACATCGACCGCCGTGATCCAGCTGCGAACGGTCCCCGTTGGCGTATCCGGCCCTGACGGCTGGGCCTCGATCTTGACGGAGGGCGGCACGAACCGCACCTACTACCAGGTGACCCTGCGCTGAGAACCATCCCGGGGCGACCCGACCCGACTCGGGCACACCGCCGCGTATCTGAGGGCTCCTGCTCGACGTCGTCCCTGAGTGGATCGTCGGCGACGGGAGCCCTCATCTCGTATGGACGGACTGAGCCCGTCGACTACCCTACCGTCGATGGCAACCATCTTCGTCGGGCGAGAGGCCGAACTCGATCTGCTGAGCGCGTTACCGAGCCACGCTCGACAGGCGCGTGCGGCTGCAGCAGCGGTCGTCACCGGGCCACCCGGAAGCGGCAAGACCCGACTCCTGACGGAGGTGACGCGCCGCCTGAGCGGCCTGCAGCCGGTTCGGATCGTTGGATACGAGCCGGTCAGGAGCGTGCCCTTCACGGCGGCCGGCGACCTGCTGCGCGAGCTCGGCGCTGAGGGATTCCCGACGAGCAGCGACACGGCGCCCGATCCGCTGCGAATCTTCGAAGCGGCCCACCGAGGGCGGATCCGGGGCGGCCCGACTGTCCTGATCCTCGACGATCTCCAGTGGATCGACCAGCTCTCGCTCGGCCTCGTCCACTATCTCGTCCGGGCCGCAGAGGCCGGCCGGCAGCCGCTCACCATCATCGCTGCAGCCCGCCCGTCGGCAGCGGCGGTGACCTTTCGGGACGGGGTCGGCACCGTTCTGCCGGACGAGCGACGGGTCGCGCTCGAGCTCGGCCCGCTCGCCCTCGACGATGGCCTGGCCCTTGCCCGCAGCCTCGATTCAAAGCTCGACGTCGAGCGAGCCACCTCGTTGTGGCGGCGCGCCCGAGGCTCGCCCTTCTGGCTCGAGGCACTCGCGCTTGGCCGGGCCGGTGATGACCCGGCAGGTCTTATCCGGGAGCGACTGGACAGCGTCGGCCGTGACGCTGCCGCACTGCTGGCAGTCCTCGCGGTGGGAGCCCGCCCGCTCACCGAGTCCGAGCTCGTCGGAGTTCTCAGGTGGCCGCCTGAGCGCGTCCGACACGCGACCGACGAGCTGATCCTGCCGGGCCTTGCCATCTCCAGCGCGGGCACCGTCCGGTTCGCCCACGACCTGATCCGCGAAGCCGCGCTGGCAGATCTTCCAGTGCCTGAAGCGCGACGTCTCCATCAGCACTTCGCGAAGTGGATCGAGGCCGAACCGACCGCCGATCTCGTGCTCCTCCGGGAGGCCATCGAGCATCGCGACGCAGCCGGCCTTCCAACCGCAGCGTTGGCGGCTCGGCTCCTCGCATCGCCCCGGCGACGACTCCTTGGCCCCGATGGGCTTCGGTTCATCGCGGCCATCGCGAACCGCCTCGGCCCACGCTCAGCGGAGCGGCTGAGCCTCGATCTTGGCCTCGCGGAGCTCGCGACGGGGCTCGGCGAGGAGGACTTCGCGATCGAACGGTGGTCGCGCGTCAGCGATCTGACGGCGGACTCGACGACCCGCCGGCGCGCGGAGCTCGCAGCGGCGACCGCGGCTTTCCGGCTAGGTCGGGCAAATGCGGCGCGCTCCCATCTCGAACGAGCACGCCTGGCCGGTGTGGAAGGTGTTGACGCCCCGGCGGACCTGGTGGGTGAGATCGAGCTGGATGCCCTCGAGGCCGCGATCGACTTCTGGCTCGATCACCGAACGTCGGACGGGGCGAGGCTGGCGGCGCGTGCCCTCGACGCTGCTCGGGCCATGGCGGCTGCCGCTGGTGGCATCGAGCACCTCTCGGGACCGCCCATCCACGCCTACCTTTCCGCTCTCGAGGCGGCGTCCGACGCGGCGACCCAGGAGTCCCGGACGGAGGACCTGCTGACGATCAGCCGGGACATCGAGGGCCTGGCCGGTCTCCTCGACGACGAGGCCGCGTACGTCGGGGCCATCACGCGCAGCGGATCGGGGCTCCGGGAGCTCTCCGGATCGGCGGATGCCGAGCGTCTCCTGCGGCGGGCGTGGACATTGTCGAAGGAGCGGATCCTCCCGACGAGGACCGCCGAAGCCGGTCACTGGTTCGCGCTCGTGCTCAAAGACATGGGCCGATTGGCCGAGGCCCACGCGGTGGCGACGGAGACCTTCGAACTCGAGGCACGGCTCGGCCACGGGCCCCGCCACTGGAGCCTGGCGGATCGACTCGTCCACGACCTCGAGCTCTCGCTCGGCGATCCAAAGGTTGCCCTCGCCGCTCTCCGGGCCGACGCCAAGCGCGAACCCGATCGTCATCACGAGCTCGGGATACGCCAGACCATCGCTGAATGGCAGGCCCGCTTCAACGGCGCCGCGGCCGCGCGCGACATCGACCTACAGCTCGCGGAGGCTCGGGCCGCCGCGACGGAAGTTGCCTGTCCACGGTGCTGGAGCGAGCTCGCGATCGTCGACGCCGAGATCCAGGCGCGTCTCGGGCGGGTCCGCGAGGCTGAGGCAGGTCTCGCCTCGTGGCTCGACACCGAGGCACCCCGCATGGGCGGGAATGTCCTCTGGCGCGAGCGGGCGAAGGCGGCTCTGGCCCTCGCGCGAGGGGAGTATCCCGCCGCAGCCGCCTCGGCCAACGTCGTCGTCATGGAGGCCCAACGGGCGGGCCGGGCGAGGCCCGAGCTCTGGGGTCGCATCGACCTCGGCCGGGCGCTGGCGGGGATCGATCGCGAGATTGCCATCGAAGCCTATACCGAGGCTGCCGCCATGGCCGAACGCATCGGGGCGGTCAGCGAGGGCCGACTGATCGCGGGCGCGCTCCGCCACCTCGGCGTCCGGGCGTGGCGGCGAGGACCAGCCGCGTTGACGTCCGACGCCGCGAGCCAACGTGCGGGCAGCGGCCTCGGGTCTCTCAGCATCCGGGAGCTCGAGATCGCCAGGCGGGTTGCCGACGGCGCGACGAACGCGGAGATCGCCGACGCGCTCGTCATCTCGCCGAAGACCGTCGAGCGCCACGTCACGAACGTCTTCGCCAAGCTCGGCCTCCGGAACCGGGCCGAGCTCACGTCGCTGGTACGGGGTCATCGCGATGATCGTGGGGGCCGGCACGCCCTAGGGTCGAACTCGACGACCCCGACACCATGAGGAGATCGTGCGCTGTGGTGGGGCGTCCAACCAGGGTAGAGCGTCCGGGGCCAGGCGGTCTCGACGGTGAAGAGGTCGCAGGCGACGATGCCGCCCGCCTGCGCCCGCAGGAACTCGGTCCAGCCGGGACCGCTGCGTCGCGGGGCTGGACCGACGCGAGCCGTCGACGCTGGCGCCCGGACGCGCCCACGTATCTGATGCTTGCCGGTCAGCTGGTCAGCCGGTCGTCAGGCGCCGGGCGACAGGGTCCGCAGTCCGGCAAGTCGGGCTGCAGCCGCCTGCCGCTCGTCGTAGGTGAGGAAACCGTCGAGAGGCAAGAGGTCGACCGCTGCGGCGATGTGGATCGCGTCCAACGCACGGAGCGCCGGCTCCGCGAATGCTCCAGCCGCCAGCAGCAGGGCACGGTCGAGCTGTAGGAGCGCGACCGCGTCGACGATCTCGCCGGCGCGGGTCATCAGGATGTCCAGGGCGAGTCGCGGGTCTTGGGCAGCAGCGCGCCGGATGGCCCGCGGCACCTCGGCCAGCACGAGCTCAGACGAGACGAGGTCGGCATCGACCAGGAAGGCCCGAAGCGCATGGCTCTCGGGTTCATCCCGCACCAACTTCACCAGCGCCGACGCGTCCGCGTAGAAAAGCGCCACGCCTCAGCGCTCGCCGCGGATCTCGTCCAGTGCGCGACTCAGGGCATATAGGTCGCCGTCCATCTGAAGCGGCGAAGGCAGCCCGTGGCGGGTCGGACGGGCGACCCGTCCCGCGGCTATCAGTCGGTCGAGGGCTTCCCCGGTGCTGGGAGCAGGGCCGAGCTCGGCCACCGGTCGATTGCGGTCCGTCACTAGTAGTCGTTCGCCCTTCTCGACGCGACTCAGGTACTGACTCAGGTTCTGGCGTAGTTCGGCGATCCCAACGGTTCTG